>JAYUBV010000281.1:0-1813 GCA_043740655.1 Pseudomonadota bacterium
TTAGCGCCGGTCGCATCCAGCTCTCCGGTCAACGTCTCTACCTTTGACCCATTCTTCTCGACGGTATCTTGCTCATCATCACCACCGCGTTTCTTGCGCCCTTCCTTTACCGATCCGTTGGCCATTGCGAAGTCCGAAAAATCGTCAAACGACACGCCCTGGTCGAATGTCTGGTGGAACCGCAGCTTCACCGGCAGCCCGAGCGCCGGACCTCCCGCCTGGTACAGCACGCTGGCGTCAAACGTCAGCTGCTTAGGCCGCACCGGCAACGTGTCCGTCGCCTGAATGGTTCCTTTGAGCAGCGGCACCCGAAACTCCTCCACGCGGAACGTTCCAGCCTCGATATTCCCCACCTTCTTCCCGTGGCCTATCAGCTCAATGGAGTAGTGGCCCAGTTTCGCGTCCTTCGGAATTTTCCATTCCGCCGCGAAGTAGCCGGTCGGTTCCCATTTGATAGGAAACTCAAACTTTTGATCGCTGCCCACGTGACGAATCCGAAACTTCGTCGGCTTTTCTTTCGCGTTAACCGCCCCGATGCCCTGGGCCGAATGGCGACGGATAAAGGTCTTCATGTGCAACGTTTCCCCGGCACGGAAGAGCGGCCGGTCGAGAACCGAATGCGCCATTACCGGATCGTGGGCTGAGTCATGACTCAGTGAGAAACGCCAGTTCTCGATGCCATCGTTCATACTGGAGTGGACGAAGGAGAGATCCCCCCCCAGCTCCGCCGTCACGAGCAGCCCTTCGCCAAACTTATGGTAATTGCCGAGCGGATGGCACTTAGCGACTTCGCGCGGCAGTTTTTTTAGCTGGGCAATCCCCATCGTATCGGACTTACCGCTATCGATGGTCTTGCCGGTACAATCGGTCACCTCGACCTTGGCATTGGCAACGGGAGTACCGTCTTTAAGACGGGTGACCCAGGCAATCGACGATTCCCGTCCCCACTTAAAGTGCACCGCCAAATCGGTGACCAGCACCGCCGTGGCCGCGTGGTAATTTTTCTTAGACGCATTCAGCGCCTGGCCCAACGCACTGCTATCCACTTCGACTACGTAAAATCCAGGCTCCTCGATCGGAATTCCGACCACCTCGAAGCTCTTGGGCTTTTCCTTTCGCGGCACGGGAAAGGACTTGGGCACCACTCTTTCTGGCGGGTGATCGGTCACGTCGACGTACTGACCCGATTTCCCGTCCTTATTCCACTTATAGACTTTGGTCGGCTGAGGCTCGAACACGGAATAGTCGTACTGATTCCTTTCCACCCGCCGTATCCATTCCAGGATGTCGGTCTTCTTAGTGATCGCCACCCTGGCCTGCTTACCCGCAACCTTATCGAGCTCCTCAAACGACACTCCGCCGGTGCCCCGCGACCGGTAAAGCCGCGTCTTCACGTCGGGCTCGAGATTGCGAATGGTCACCGGCAGCAAAGCCGGCTTGCCCGCCTCTAAAATTCCGAACGACGCCGGGAACTTGGCCAGCGGGGGAAACCGATCGGTCTTGGTCTTCAGCGGAAACTTGTCGGCGTTGATAAGTTTGCGACCCGCGTCGTCCGTAAGGCCTTTGGGAATCTCGACCGTGAGCGAGGTTGTCTCGGGAAACGGCCCTTTGAAGCTGACCGAACTCACCCATTCATCGCGATCGCCGTGCTTCTGTTCCCGTTGCAGTTCCCCGTTATCCGACTTAATGCGAACTTTGTCCGCGTCTTCAACCCGAATCGACGAGGAGAATCGCACCTGTAGGTACCCCACTGGGGAACAGCCGGCGTTAGGGTTCTCACGCTCACAGCGAAACTCGGCCTTAAAGTCTTCCC
>JAYUBV010000282.1:0-1809 GCA_043740655.1 Pseudomonadota bacterium
TCGTCCCCCTCCATGCTCTCCTGGGCCTCGGTCATCAGTTGCTTTAGCTCTTCGCTGGATGCGGCCTTGGCCGGCTCAGGAATGGTGACTTCGACCCGCAAGTGGTTCAAGGGTGCTGGGGCCGGGGACGAGGGTTTCGGAGGGTCCGCCATCACGACGGGACCTAAGGCCAACGCATAAACTAGGATTAAATTGATAACACTTCTCATTTTGGAGCTTGGGGATACCGTCGCTAATGCGACGGGTCAAGGAAAAGAGTGGGCCGCTGTGGTGGCGAGGAGTCTGGCAGACGCCCGGCGGACAAAGCCATCCCGTTGAAAAACGCTGGATCGGGTGCAATGGGGTTGCTTCGGCCTGCGGCCTTGCAATGACAATCTAGCGCCCTACCTAAACGGCTAGTGTAAGAGGATTCCGCGAACTCGCCACTTCTCTCATTTCCACTTCCTGCGGCCTCGTCGACGCGCAGGAGGAAAGAAGAAGGACTAAAAGAGCCGCGGCGATATATTTCATAGTGCGAAACCTCAACTTTCCGTCGAGACGCCCATCTTCTTGCGCAGCGATTCGAGCTCAGCCGCCATGCGTTCCCATTCGGACATGGCACGGTTGAGCGAGCCTTCGATCTGGACGATGGCCGCCGCCTGGTGGGAATTGGTGACGAGAGCGGCCGCATCGGACTTCTCGTTGGAGAGGCGCTCGATTTCGGTTTCCGCCACGGCGACCTTCTTCTCCAGCGACTTAATCGCGTTCTTCACCTTCTTACGCTCTTCGAACGAAAGCTGGGGAACGTTTGCCTTCGGGGCCGACGAAGCCGCCGTCTGAATCTTGGCTGGCTGGGAAATCGCGCCTGCTTCCAGGTGGCGCACGAACTGCGGGTACTTGGCAAAGAACGATTCGAGATCGCCGATATGGTCGGTCATCTTGTGATCGGTCGTCAGATAAATGATGCGATCAGCGAGGCCGAAGATGAAATCACGATCATGCGAAACGAGCATCGTAGTGCCGTCGAAGGACTTGATCGCGTTCTTCAGCAACGCCTTGGTCTCGTAGTCCAAATGGTTGGTGGGTTCGTCGAGCAGCGCGATATTGATCGGCTGGGCCACGATACGCAAAAGGGCGAGACGCGCCTTTTCGCCACCGCTCAAAACCTTGGCTTTCTTTTCGATCTCGTTATTGCCACCGAAACCGAAGGCGCCGAGCCACCCGCGCATCGTTTCGATGCCCACGCCCTTGGCCTTATTGGCGAGGTTTTCCAAAACGGTATTTTCCAGCGACAGCTCTTCGAGCTGGTGCTGGCCAAAGTAACCCACGTGAGACCCCGAGCCGAATTCGACCGCGCCCGCAGTGGGGGTTTTGCGGCCCGCCGTCACGTTGAGCAGCGTGGTCTTACCCGCGCCGTTCTCACCCATGATGGCAATGATTTGGCCGCGCTTCACGTCGGTGGAGACGTGCTTCAAAATGTGCGGCATGTCATCAGCGTAACGGAAGGAGACGTCGGTGAACGAAATGGGGAACTTGGAGCCACCGCCCGTAGAGCGGAAAGCGAAGTGCAAATTGTAGCCGAAGCCACGAATCGACTCGAGCCGCTGCTTGAGATCGTCGAGCTCAATCTGCAGGGCTTCCGCCGTCTTGATTTTGGATTGCGCGCGGGCCGCGGTGCCCGCCTTCGCCTTGAACCGTCGCGCGAAGTCGAGGTTTTCTTCGATCTTCTTGTCGAGCCCATCCATCGCCTTTTCGACGTGAACGGCCTCTTCCTTCAGCGATTCCCTGAAGGTCAGGTAATCCTGCTGGTGTTTACGGTAGAAGAATCGG
>JAYUBV010000283.1:0-1804 GCA_043740655.1 Pseudomonadota bacterium
CGGGCGGCGCGGGCAAGTCGAGCTTGACCGACGAAATTGCCCTACGTTTTTTAGAGCGACATCCGGAAGGCAAGCTAGCCATCCTGGCGGTGGACCCCACGCGTCGAAAAACGGGCGGCGCCTTACTCGGCGACCGACTGCGCGTTAACGTGCTTAAAAATCCGCGCACCTTCATGCGATCGCTCGCCACGCGCGAGGCCAACGCATCGATTAGCCCCGCCACCAAAGACTGCCTCGAGCTTTTGAAGAAGGCCGGCTTCGACTGGATCTTAGTCGAAACGGGCGGAATCGGTCAGGCGGACACGAGTCTGGTCGGACTCTGCGACGTGAACGTTTACGTCATGACCAGCGAATACGGCGCGCCAACCCAGCTCGAAAAGATCAACATGCTCGATTACGCCGACATCGTAGTGATCAACAAGATCGACAAGTCCGGCTCGCTCGACGCTTTGACCGAGGTGCGCAAACAGATTCGCCGCAACCACCGCGACTGGCTCCCCGAAAAGCCGGAACGATTTCCGGTCATCGGCACGATGGCGTCGCACTTCGCCGACAAGGGCGTCGACCTAGTATTCGAGCACCTTTTACTTATCCATGAGGCCGATCACAAACGGATGCTCTTGCCCGCACCGCAGGCGTTGGGGGATCCTGCCCGCTTTTCGCTGGTGCCCAAGCAGCGCACCAACTACTTGGCCGACGTCGCCCAGACCGTGCGCGACTACAAGCGTAAGGTGAAGGAACAAACCGACATCGTCGCCGACTGCGAAGCCCTGGAGCGGTTCGAAAAGGCCACCCTCTCGGAGACAACCAAAAAGGAGCTACTGGCGCTGAAGGAAAAGCGGGAGAAAGAACTTATTCCGGAGATGAAGACGCGGCTCGAAGAGCTAGAAATTCTCTCTGAAAAATACAAACAGCCCGAGTTTTCGTATCAAATTCGCAACCAGACTTTTTCGGTGCCGATGACCGTAGAAAGTCTGTCGCGTAATCACTTACGCAAGGTAGTGCCGCCAGCCTTCCAATCGCGCGCCGAGCGTTTTCGGTTCGCGCAGCTAGAAAATTTGCCGGGCTACTATCCTTTTACGGCGGGCGTGTTTCCGTTCAAACGTTCGGAGGAAGATCCCAAACGCCAGTTCGCCGGGGAAGGGCCTCCGGAAAAGACCAACCGCCGTTTCCATTTGCTCTGCAAAGGGGAAAAGGCCAAGCGCCTTTCCACCGCGTTCGACAGTGTCACGCTCTACGGCGAAAATCCCGACGAACGGCCAGACATTTACGGCAAGGTCGGCGAGAGCGGCGTAAGCGTTTGCACGCTTGAAGACGCCAAGAAGCTCTACGATGGTTTCGATCTTTGCGAGGCCAACACCAGCGTCTCGATGACCATCAACGGTCCGGCCCCAATGCTGCTAGCCTTCTACTTCAACACCGCAATCGATCAGCAGGTGGAAAAATTCACTCGGCAACACGGCAAGCCGCCAACCGCCACCGAGCTCGAGGCGATTCGCGCGACGACCTTACAAACGGTGCGCGGCACCGTGCAGGCCGACATCCTGAAGGAAGACCAGGCGCAGAACACCTGTATTTTTTCTACCGAGTTTGCGTTGCGCATGATGGGCGACGTGCAGCAGTTCTTCATCGATAACAAGGTGAAGAACTATTATTCGGTCAGCATCAGCGGCTACCATATCGCCGAAGCCGGTGCGAACCCGATTAGTCAGCTAGCGTTCACTTTGGCCAACGGCTTTACCTTCGTGGAGTACTACCTCGCGCGCGGGATGAAGGTTGACGACTTCGCTCCCAGCTTTAGCTT
>JAYUBV010000284.1:0-6139 GCA_043740655.1 Pseudomonadota bacterium
CCGCCCCGCCCCACGCCGCCAGAACGATCAGCGCCACCGCCGGTGGAAAGGCCGGATACTCCAGTGCCGATGCGATCGCGGCGAGCAAAGTGACGAGCCCTAGCCGGCGCAGATAAACCACTCGCCGTGGCTCTCCCCAATTGAGCACCGCCAAATCGAAAGAGGACAGCAAAAAGAAAGCGGTAGTGGCGTGGGACCAAAATGAAGTCGAATAGGCGAAGATCGGCGTGCCGAGCGAATAGGTCAGCGAAGCAAACAGGGCGGCTCGGCGGCCGGCTCCCCACCGCCGTGCCAAACTGTAAATTAGCCACGACGTCAGCGCGGACGGCAGCGCCACGCAGATCAACAGGCAAAGGTGCAGCAGCCAGGCAGTGGATTGGACGCCGGTGCTCGAAATTCCGACGAGCGACATTGCGCGCGTGGCGACAAAAATAATCGGCGAAGCCAACATACCCAAGCCGGGAGACTTATTACTGTAGGTCTTTCCGTTTACGACGGTGCTGTCCCCGGTATTTTCCCACCGGGTAATGTCGAAGCGTTGATCCAGCCCAATGGACATGGCGAGATCGAAGTGAGCATTCTGCGCCCAGCAGAAGGGCTGATGGAAGTAAGCGTACGTCAACGTAAGCCACGCGATGTAAAGGACGGTGAGTTTTCGGGAGGCGGTCACGGTGTGCTCGCATTATCCCCCGGTGAAACGATTTTTTCAGCCTTTTCGAAAAACGCCCACGACTTCGACGTGGTGCGACCACTGGAACTGATCGATGATGCGTAAGCTTTCGAGACGGTAGCCGCCCTGGATTAGCACTCGGGCGTCGCGCGAGAAGGTCGCCGGATTGCACGACACGCCGATGACCGTACCTACTTTCGATTTGGCCAGTTCGTAGGCCTGCTCGAGACAGCCCGCGCGCGGAGGGTCCATAACCACGACGTCGTAGCGATTCAGCTCATCGCGGCGGAGTGGCTGGCGGGACAGATCGCGCTTGAAGGCGCGCAGCCCGTGGGGTGCGCCCGATTTCGTGAGCGCTTTCACCGACGGCGGATTCGACTCGTAAGCGTCGACCGGACCGCGCGAAAGCAGGCTGCCGGAAAACGTTCCGCAGCCGGCAAACAGATCGGCGGACCGCAGACCCAACTCGTTCATTCCGGCCCCCGGAAGCGACGACATCACCGAGCGCACCAGCGCGGCTTGTCCGGCTTCGGTCGGTTGTAAAAAGGCCGCGGGAGGAAGGTAAACGTCGAGTTTCTCGAAATGCGCGGTGACCGGTCCGCGCGTGAACAAGAGCAACATCGGGCTCTGCTCGTCCAGGCGCCACGAGATGCGGCGTACGGCCGGGAGCTCGGTGATAGGTTGCAGCTTTTTGCGGAAGGATTCGTCCGGCTGCCCTTCGTACCCCTGGCGGTCCACGTCGTCGGGACCGACGAACCCGGTAATCAAAACGTCGGTGTCCTTGCCGGTGGCCTGAATGAAAAAATCGAGCGTCTGGCCTTCGAGCAACAACGAAGGAAGGATCGGCTTCAACCGGTTACGCACTTCCCACACACGCGGATCAGCGACGAGACAGCTTTCGATCGCGGTGACTTCCTGAGATCGGCGCTTGTAATAACCCAGCGTCACGCCGTTGCGATCGCGCGTGGCGGTCAGCGTGATCCGGCGGCGGTTCTGCCCTTCCAGAAAAACGGTATCGAGCCATACCTGAGGACGCACGTGGTTCTGATCGAAAGCGGCCTTCACCATCTCGGTCTTCCAAGACTTATAAAAGTCAGGCTTGGTATGCTGCAAGGTACAACCGCCGCACTTTTCGAAGTACGCGCACGGTGCCGCCTGGCGAAACTCGGATCCAGCGACTATCTCCACGATGTGGGCGCGAGTGACGGCCTCACGCGCCTGAGCCCGCTGACGGCCGAACTGCACCGGCGGCTTGGCAAGCTGGGCCTTCAGCCGGTCGCCCGGGAGGCCGCCTTCCACGAAGATCGGACCACGCGAACCCATAAAGACTCCGTCCCCCTTGGGGCCGAGGCTGCCGATTTCCATATCCAAAAAGCGCATGCCGGTTACTAACACATTCGGAGAGTGCGATTCCACTGTCGACTCAACGCGCATGCGTATGCTACGCCATCCCCATGCTGAAGCTGATTTGGGTTGGGTTGAGCCTGTTTTCTTTCTTCTCCTTTGCATCCGAGCCGCCGGTTCCGGGGCGCTGGTTCGTTCCCGTCACCGACATGCCGAAGGGAATTATATTGGTGATTCACGGGCTTAACTTGAGTCCCCCCAAGATGGATCCCCTCTGCCTGCGGCTCGAACAGGGCGGTTACGAAGTCTTCCGCGCCGAACTTTCCGGCCACGGCGGCACCCAAAAAGACCTCAAAGCGTTCCAAGAGATTAAGTTCAACGTATGGGTTCGCGAGGCTTACCTGGCCTACCGGCTAGTCGCCGAACGGGCCAAGACCATGAATGTGCCATTTCACGTCATCGGCTTCTCGCTGGGTGGAGTCATGGTGGAAACGGTGATGAACCTGAGTGGCGGCGACGTTATTAGTCAGCCTTCCAGCGTGGTCCTGTTTGCGCCGGCCCTATCCCTGCACAGTCGTTCGTACCTGATAAAGACGCTAGGGGTGCTGGGAAGTTCGTTCGTGGTACCAAGCGTGTCCCCCTTTGAATACCGCGCGAATAAAAGAGGGACGCCGATGGGCGGTTACTACGCCTTGTTTGACGGCATCGACCGACTCTACCGGACCAAGTACTACCGCTCCAACGTGAAAACGCTGGTGGTGATCGATCCGAATGACGAAGTAGTGAGCTACTCGGGGCTTTTGGGTCTCCAAACCGAGTTTCACCTCTCCCAGTGGAAATTTCTCACGGTGGACGTGCGTCGCGGATCGACGCTTAAAAAACCGATGCACCATCTGGTTATAGATGAAACGGGACTGGGCCGCGCTAACTTCGGCCGCGTTATCGGCGCCATTCTTCACCACTTAGAATAAATGGAACTGTTCATCGTCGCGCTGGTGCTGACGGTGTCGGTAGTCGCCGCGACCGGCAACTTTCTGTGGATCTGGGTAAGCGTTCTCGTCGTGGCGTCGTGGGTGGGACTCAAGGCCTACCGCATTCGCTGCCCGCAGTGCCACCAGAAGGCGCTGACCGGTCGGCACATGAAGTTTTGCAACCAGTGCGGGGCGAAGCAGTCCCCCGATCGCAAGGGTTACCGCTTAAAATGCGAGGTCTGCAAAGGGCTGAATCGCTCCGAGATGAATCTGCTGTTCTGCAACCAGTGTGGATTCCGCCTGCCGCCGGCGAATTAGAATTTATCCGATTCCGAGGTCGTCGGAACGTCGGCTACATTCGGAACTACTTTGAGGACGAAGGTCCAACGGAGACGGATAACGCCGTCATCCCCAACGATGCCCTGCGGGGGATTGGGAAAAACCTGGGCCTTGCGGAAGACCGTCTCACCCGCCAGGTCGATCGTCCGGGAGCCGCTGCTCTTGGTTACCAAAACCGACGTGAGCGCGCCTTTATCGTCGAGGGTAACGAGCAGTTTTGAGATCAGATCCGAACGCTGGGCGATCGGACTGCCGGTAAGAAAAAGTGCGGCCATGCGACGTTCTACTTCATCCCGCCACGGTTGGGTCACATCACGGCGAATGCGTTCGAGGTAGAGGTGAAATTTGTACTCTTTGGTATTGAGCAAAGTACGCATGCCCATCGGAATGTCGGGTAGGTAGTCGTTACTGGCGGAGTCCGAGCTGACCGCACCTTCGAACACCCGGGCTAAGAATTTTTGGTCCGCCGACCAGTGGCGCCCCTGCTTACCGTCTAGGTTCAGATCCGCCATCGACAGCGACTCGGGAGGAAGGCCGTGCACGCCGAAGGCCTTGGGATCGAACACTTCCGCGTTGTCCCCCTTCCTTTGAAACTCTTGCCCGTAACGAGCTTGCTCGTTTTGCTTCGCCCGTTGGTTCTTGTGGGCGAAAAGATGGGTATCGTCGGGAATCTCGGCGTTATCGGTCTCTTCGGTTTGCACCAGCGTATCCTGCGCGCCCGGCTCCCCCGCGCTCATATCGATATCGGCCATGTGATCGGCCACCACCACCTCGACCGGTTCGCGACTGGGCTGGGGTACGACCATGCCACTCATTAGGGCCAGCGAAGGCAATAGCCACGGCAACGCCGTGACGTGAATCACTACGGAGAAGAAAACGGAAAACGCATAGCGAGGTAGCATGATGCGACGGGCCATTTTGGGGGGCCTTTCGGAGAGAACCAACGAGGTAATTTAAGAATACCAGACGAATTCGAAGGAAGGTGGGTGCACCGATCCGTGTGGTACTCTTATGTCATAATGAGCCGCACCAAACGGGAGATCGCTCTGCTCTTCACCGACGAGCCGCTCCCTACCCCACCAATCCCCGTGGCTTTCTCAAGCGCGATTCAGCTCGATCTCGACGACGAGTTTGAAGCCAAGGTCGCAGCGCTGATCGAAGCGACCGGCGCGAAAACGGTTCATTGTTTTGAGAGAAAAGATCGGAAGAGTGAAAACAAAATCGTCGGCTGCTTACTGCCGCGCGACTGCGAGATCGTGTGGCACCCGCTGCAGTCGAAAAAGGCTAGCGGTTCGCAACCTTCAAAAACTCGGCCGGATCGACGTAAAGCCCATTAACCCGCACGCCCCAGTGCAGGTGGGGTCCCGTAACGCGCCCCGTGGAGCCGGCGCGTCCTAGCTTCTGCCCTGGCGTTACCCGTTCACCGGGCTTCACCGAGAAGGCGCTCATGTGCGAATAGGTCGTGAACAGCCCCATCCCGTGATCGATCGCCACGAAGTTACCCGATAAAAACATGTGGTCAGCAAACACGACCTTGCCGGCGTTCGACGCCAATATCCAAGTCCCTTCATTGCCCCGCAGATCCAAACCGTAGTGCGTGCTGGCCACCGTGCCGTTGAAGGTGCGCTGCACGCCGAACGGGCTCGTCGTACCGCTCTTGCCCGGCAGTAAAAATTTACCTTCCCACATCACACTCGGCTCGGAGGCGGCCCATACCGTCTTCATGGTTGCCCGTTCCTGCTCCACGCGGGCTTTGTCTTCGTCCGACAGTACGGCCTTGGAGGGATCCACTTTCAATTTTCCGGTGGGGTATTTCCGGTGCCTCACCGTAACCGAAATTGATTCCGCAAAGCCGGGTTTGGCGGTTTGGGTGACGGAGGCTTCCATTTTTTTGGGAGGCTTGTCCATCTCTACGCCGACAAAGGCACAAAGCTCGCGGCGTTTGCCGGGGCAAATGTCCCACGCCACGTCCTTACCGTTCACCTTAAGCTGGTAACCTTTAGGTTCAGCGCCGGCATCTAGCGCGTAGCGAACGGCGACTACCCCTCCCTGAAAAGTAGACTTGGGGTAAACCGAAAGTGGAGTGCCTTTAGCCAATAGAAGACCGGAAAAAAAAAGTGCTGGTACGGGGAGAAACTTCTTCACGACTACTCCGATTTTGGCTGGGCCAGGTTGCAAGCGTCGAGCTCACCGCAAAAATTGCAGAAACGGTTAGTGGCATCGATTGGTTTGGCCGGCAAGCAGGAGTTGCAGTAGGCGGTGGTCAGGTCATCGAGCTCTTTTTCGTGCGTATCGATCTTTGACTTCAGTCGCTTGCGGCTCGATTTGATTTTGACGTCCTTGGCTTTTGGTTGGACCTTACCTTCCGCCGCTTCGACATCGCCAAAGAGGTTGGTCATTTCGGCCCACAGGGCGTGCAGCTCGTTCAAACGCTTGTGGCGGGATTCAATCTGCTCGGGCGTCGACCGGCAGTTAATGGCGGCCCCCGCGCTAAGCGCGGAGGCCGCTAAGAGAATGACTACGTACTTCATTTTAGAACGTATATTCGACGCCGCCCGAAAGCAGAGCCGCCGAACCGCCCGCGAATACCATGCGCAAGCCGGCTACCGCGTTCCACTGTTTGGCGAATTCGTACAGGAACGTTCCGCCCAAGTTCACCCCGATCGTCGACGAGCTTCCACTCACCGTCGTCGTTCCGACGGTCGTCGATGCGCTGGCGCTGAAGTAAACCAGGCCGAGCTCGCCGTTTAGGTGCATCTTAGGCGCCAGCGAGTATCGTAGACGTCCGTTCACCAGGACTTCGAACGCCGAAGCC
>JAYUBV010000285.1:0-6134 GCA_043740655.1 Pseudomonadota bacterium
GAAGTGGAGTAACAACCCAGCGCTAAGAAATCTCGTCGCGCACCTGGAAGACAACACCACACTGCGCCCGGCCAGCCTTTCCGCAAAAGCCTCGCTGGCCGCCACGTTTCAACAGGAAGGGTATCTGGATACGTTGCCCGAGTTTGGCGACGACGCTTTGGTGCGCGAACTATTGATGAACACGACCTTCCGCTCCAGCTACAACACCGCGTGGAAAAAGAATGATGGGCAAAAAACGTTTGCCGCATCGACGAAGAGCAACCTTTCGATCGTGCCCATGAATTACACGGCGGGGTTGATCGAGGTCACCGACGATAGTTGCATGCGCTGCCACAAAGAGACCAACCGGCTCGTCAGCGAATTTTACGACGCGCTTTATCTCTACGGGGAACTTTGGGGAATGGACGGAATCTTCAGCTTTCACCCGTACGACGAGTCCTGGTACCCCAAGCTGCGCTACGAGTTGATCGACAACCGTTACTTAAATCCCAAGCTGAAGCAGGCTAAGATCTTCCGGGTGGCGTTCGGAATGGAATGATGGGGTTCGCCCTAAACCGCGCACTGAAAAATCTCGACGCACCGCCTAGCCGTTGTTCTTTCCTGTGGTAGGATTCGGCGTCTTTTCCAACACCACAGGAGTTGCCATGTACAAGCAGACCGTACCCCAGTTCATCCGGATGCTAGAGAACCTTTCGCGCTGGCTCGAAAAAGCCGAGAAGCACGCCGAAACGAAGAAGTTCGACGTCAATACGCTGTCGACCGCGCGCCTCATCGCCGACCAATATCCGTTGAACCGCCAGGTCCAGTCGGTCTGCGATTCCGCAAAGATTTGCGCCGCCCGCCTAACGGGCAAAGAATGGCCTAAGCACGAAGATAACGAGACCACCTTCGAGCAGCTGCACCAGCGCATCAATAAGTGCGTCACTTACTTAAAGACCTTTAAGCCGGAAGACTTTAAAGGCAGCGAAGATCGACCGATTGCACTGCCGTTTTTTGAAGGCAAAAGTTTCCCGGGCGAGTATTACGCGAACCACTTGGGTCTTCCGAACTTCTATTTCCACGTGACGACGGTTTACGCCATCCTCCGCGCCAATGGCGTGGATGTCGGTAAAACCGATTACGTCGGCGCTCTCGAATTCACTCCCCGGTAAGTTTCTGATTTGGGGGGCAGGGTTTGGTCAGAGCACTGCCTGAATACTGCCCCTTTTCCGCATAGGCCCCGTGGTGCGCCGGTTGCATCATTATTGGGAATGAAATTGCTTTTGATTGGCCTCGCCCTGTTCGCCACCGGCGCTCAGGCCGGTGAATTCCGACTACAGTCCTGGAAGCGGCCGGCCAATTGGAAATGCCAAATGATTGAGGAAGGCGCGCTGAGCTGCCGCAGCAAAATTCCCGGGCAGTCCCAGGCCAAGATGACGTTGCGTTTGCAAAAGGCTGGGTCGTCCGACACGTTGGCAACTTTCCGTCCGAGTGCTTCCAATAAAGTTTATTTCGCGCAGAACCACAATATCCACGGTCTAACGTGGCTGGACTCGCTCTACCAAAGGTCGGGCACTGGCCCGTTGGTCCGCAAGGCCAAAACGCTGTTCACCTTCGAGCACAAGAAAATGGCGTTCGAAGTGGTCGTCGAGGCGCCGGAAGAGACTTACCAAAGCATCGAGTCGGCGGTGAACCGCAGCATCGCTTCGATCCGGTTACCTAGCGCAAAATAACAAGGGCCGGGTTCCCTCAAGAACGCAGCCCTACGAAATCTACGAGAAAAGCTACTTGCCCTTCTTGGCCGGCTTCGTTTCCACTTCCGTGGCGGTCATCGTGTAGAAAGCGGTAACTTTATCGCCGACCTTCACGTCGCCGTTTAGCTTCGTGGACGCGTCACGATTTAACTCCCATTTCTCTTTTCCCTTTTGGACCGTGATGAAGTTCGCCGTCATTTCGGTAACGGGACCCGTCACTTGGTAAGTTTTGGTAGCCGCCATCGCCGCCACCGAGAACATCATCGCGAACAGCACGCTCTTCATTGGAAACCTCCGGGTTACTGAATGGCCGAAGATTACGCCGGATGCTGGGGTTGTAAAGTGCCCAAAAGGGGTGATTCGCCAGCCTGGGCCCTGGTACAATTTGGCGATGCGCCCGTTAACCGTCCTTTTTCTACTCCTGCCCTTAACCGTTTTGGCTACCCCGTCCGCGCCGGTCACCCCGCCGACCCCGCGTTCGGACGAGTACGCCCTAATCGAGGCCGTCAAAAAGGCGAAGGCCAAGAGTGCGGATGGAAATTGGTCGCCGGCCCTTTGCGAAATTACGCGGGACTGGGCTAAGGCGATGGCCAGCCGGTACCGCGTTTCCACCTCCCCCACGGGGCACGACGGTTTTGCGCGGACCGCCAATTCGCGATCGGAACGGGCGTTGAGGGTTACTCAGGCAATGTTGGCCAGCGAGGTTCTGGCCTCGACCTACGGTTTTGAAAAAACCGAATCCGAACACGCCAACTCCTGCGTACTGGGCTGGCTGGAAAGTCCGAGCCACCGGCGCGAGGTCATGATCAAGCACGATAATTTCTGCTTCTCGATGGCGAAGGGGAACGATCAAAAATACTATTGCGCGGCAATTTTTACGGATGCGCGAAAGTAGACAAAATAGAAATGATAAACAATTTACCGAATTTCCTCACTCTGCTCCGCATCGCCTGTGCACCCGCCATTCTTTGGCTTCACCACGCGGGGAACATCGACGGCGCGATCGGGTTGACCTTGTTCGCCGCCCTCACTGATTTTTTGGACGGGTGGGTCGCGAGAAAGTTCAATTGCGTATCGACGTCGGGGTCGATTTTAGATCCCGTGGCGGACAAGGTGCTAATACTTTCCCTCTTCGCCATGCTTTACCGGCACGGTACCCTTCCCGGTTGGCTCTTTGCGCTTTCTACGCTGCGGAACGTTTCGCAGCTCTGTGCGATTCCCGTGCTGCTCCTTTGGAAACGGATTGTATTCCAAGTGAAACCCAGACTCATTCCCAAGTGGGCTTCGGCCCTGAGTTACGTCGTGATCGTGGTGGGGCTGGTGGCGGTGAGTGAGCGGGTGCCAACTCTAAAGGGATGGTTCCCATCGGTACTCACTGGGCTTTCGATCCTACTCTCGGTTTTAGAAGTTCAGATTCTCGTCACGTTCTGGCCGCGCTTTATTGCCATCTACCGCCGTCGCCACGATACGTTCGAGTGATTACTCTTTCGTGGTTGGCGGCGCGGTACTAAGCGGGCCGATGCAGTTCACCGGGGTGAGGCGGGGGGAAAGTAACCCTTTGATCCGCAGCGTGACCTGCTCGTTCTCTCGGAGAGATTGCTCGGAAAGCTCGATGCTTACGATTTGCTGATCCGTCCCTTCGCGCAGGCGGGTTACGGTGGGCGTTCGGTTATTCGTTACTTCAATCGTGAAATCGACCACGGGTTCGAGGCGCATCAGCGTTTCGGGCACTTCCTGCGCTACCTGAGCGATGTAGTGAGCGGGAATTTCGCGATTGTCCAATTTCGCACGTTCGTGAACCCGCTTCGCGGCGGTTCCGTCGTCGGCCTTGAGCGCAAGGATTCCGATACGGTAATGCGGGTACATTCTGCGAATTCGCTCAATTTCCATTCGATTCCACTCGAAGCTACGCAAGGTTCCCTCAACAATCATGGATTGACTTTTTTTAAGTGCATTTTCGAACGCAATCTCCTGAATCAGTCCCACTTCTAGATGTACTAGGCTGCCGGCATTGATGGGGTCCAGGGCTTTGAAGGCGTCGTACTCCGGGATTTTTCCTCGGATCTTGTCGGGGTCGATCCAGTTGAAGTTTGTCGTGGACAGCAGCTTCAAGGCTACCAATTGGGAAATCGTCGTGGTTTTTCCCGAACCAAAACCACCCGAGGTAAGAAGCAACAGAGGTTGCGTGGACGGGGTGGCATTTCCTTCAATCGCTTTCACAATTTCTAGGTGTGTCTTTCTCCGTGACGGGATGAATTCGTATTTCCACTTTGCCACGTTGCGGGCGTAGCGCTCGATGGTCACAAACTGCTTGGCCTCGAGCGGGGCATCCAGTTCGAGCTCGGTCGGGTTCTTTTGGGTCGTCCGCAACGGGAGTAGTTCCGGATGGGCCTCGTGGACGATCTGCAGATTCTCGACCGCGTCGTCGAGAAGGGCGACCACTTTCGCCCGGGGGTTAGCGTTCCGGTACTCCGTAATGGTTTCCGCCTTGAACAACGCGGTGTTCATTTTGCGGTCCTTGGTGATGAGCGGGTACTTCCCCAAACCCTCCTGGTTGAGCCTGGCGGTGGTGGCTTCGCGGGTGCTTTGGTCGCGGCCGGTGAGGAAGATGATCTTGGCGCCGGCGCTCTCCCACTTTCCGATCGCCTCCTTTAGCGGGAGGTAGACCTCATCGTGCTTTATGCTTTCGGGATGAAACCGGCGGGAAAACTCGAAGGCCATGACGTCGTTGCGGGCCTTGATGAACCTATCCGCGTTGAGCCCCTTCCGTTTCAGCTGATCGCTGACGGAGTCTTCCAAGCCGTGAAAGGTGGCAAGGTTTGTCCAATCGGCGCCGGTGAAGAACTGCGTGCCGCGCGTGCGATCGTAAGCTTCCAGCACTAGGCGGACGCGGGCCGATTCGGAAAAAAGGGTCGCGTCGAGGTCCACGAAGACGACGGGCTGTTCGCCTTTCGCGATCGCGGCCTGGATCTTTTCATCCAGCGGCGGATGCCCCCAGAGGAGCAGGGGAAGCAAGGCCACCAGCAGTAAGAGTAATCGCGCCACGGGGAGATCGTAACGCAGATGCGGTTACTCCGGCAAAGCACCGTCGATCTCTAGTTTGGCGAGCAGGTGATCACGTCCGAGCCTATTTAGCAGTGCCACGTTGCGTATAGGGATCTCATCGAGTTCCGCGCGCGTTTCTTTAAGTTGTGAAATGCTGGCTTCGCGCAGGATATGCAGCATGGGGTAGGGGGACCGGTTGGTGTAGTTCTCGACCGCGTCCACCGGAGTGCCCGCGAACTGGTACTGCGGATGGAAGCTAGCGATCTGAAACACGCCGCTAAAACCCAGGTCCCGTACCAGCGCGTCGGCGATATCGAGAAAATCGTTGAAGTCGTAAAAATCCTTCAACGCGTGGGGAAGGATCAGCAGCGTGGTCTCCGTCATCTCCGGGGGCACGGCGTCGAGTCCTTTTAGCTCTACCGCCAGGTCCGCCACCAGCTCCTCGGCCGTTTTCACTTCACTTTCGACGAAGCGAATCGTTCCGGCGTCAAACACCCGCTTCGCAAACGGGCAAACGTTCATTCCGATGACCAGCGAGCTAATCCAGCGCCGCGTACGTTCGATAACTTCGGATTTTTCGGGAGACATACCCGACCCTAGCACGGTAAAAGCCCCCCATGACGACTATTTCGGTCCGCGACGTAGAGCTTGGCGATATCCCCGTTTTGAACGGTTACTGGCAGGGTCTGTCCGATGCGGACATCCAGCGCATGTTCATCGATCGTTCAAAAATTCTCACCCCCGAGGAGTTCACCGAGCGGGTGACTAAGACGATCGGAACACCCCTGAAAGAGCGGAACACGGATCCGTTGATCTGGGAGCTGAATGGCAAAGCGGTGGGCTTCACCACGCTGACCAACATCGAACGCGGCAAAACGGCCGACATCCACCTGCACATCGTCGACCCCGAGGTGCGGGGACAGGGGTTAGGCACGCAGTGGTTCGCGCTGTCGCTCAAAAAATACTTTCAGCGACATGGCCTAGAAAAGATCGTATGCACTCCGGCTTCGACGAACCCGGGCCCCAATGCTCTACTACGGGGCCTCGGTGTCAAACCCGTGCGCACGTTCGTTACCACTCCGTCGCCGATTTGCGTGGAGCACGAAGTGTCACGCTACGAGATCTACGGCTTCGGCGTGCCTTCGGAAGACATCGATAAGCTCGCCGGTGCTTAGTTGCGGAGGTGTGACAGAGTGTCTTGAAAACGCGGATTCTCTAACGACATGGGCTCTAGGTAACTCTCCACGCGCGTGCGTGTCCACCAGTTGCCGGATTTGTCGCCGGGGGGGGTGAAACGGTACTCGTACCATTCTAATCGCACGTACCGCGGTGGTTTTTCGGGAAACGGATTTTTTC
>JAYUBV010000286.1:0-18423 GCA_043740655.1 Pseudomonadota bacterium
CGGAGTTTTTTACGAACACGGCCACCGGATGGTGGCGGGCACCGTTGCGATCCTCACCTTCATTCTCTGCTTCGCCATTCAAAAGAAAGAGCCGCGTCAGTTCGTTAGACGCCTGTCGCTGGCTGCGGTCGGCGTCGTGATCACGCAAGCCTGTTTAGGCGGCATGACCGTGCTGTTAAAACTGCCCCCGGCGGTTTCGATTTCGCACGCTTGTTTGGCTCAGATCTTCTTCTCGCTTTCGGTTTTGATTGCGCTGACGACCACGCGTTTCTGGGCGGAACGGCCTGAGCCGTGGGCGAAGACGGATGGCGTTTCCTTTACTTCGCTGTGCGCGGGATTGAATGCTTTGTTTTTCCTCCAGCTGATCATGGGGGCCACCATGCGCCACAATAAAGCGGGGCTGGCGATTCCAGACTTCCCGCTCGTGTTCGGCGGCGTGGTTCCGCCGGCCTTTACGTTTCCCATCGCGATCCACTACGCGCACCGTATCGGTGCCATCGTCGTGACATTGGGTAGCATCCTCGTCGTGATGCGGATCTTTAAACACCAGGCGCAGCAGCTCACGCTGATCTCGGTCGGGGGCGGATTGCTGACCCTGTTATCGATTCAATGGATGCTCGGCGCGTTCGTTATCTGGTTGAAGCGTCCCATTCCGCTGACTACCGCTCACCTCGTCGTCGGCGCGCTTTGTTTGGCGACCTCCGTCATGATGACTGCGCTAGTGTGGCGTTCGGAAAAACAAACCAGCATGCAACGGGTGATGGCGTGAACACGGCAACCCTAACCGAAGTTTCTTACCGGCCGCGCTTCGCGGACTACCTAGAGCTGTGTAAGCCGCGCTTGTCGTTCCTGGCCCTCGTGATGGCGGCGATTGGCTACCGCACGGGCGGCAATTTGGACGGCGAATGGATGCGCTTTACCTTCACGTTGGTGGGCTTGGGCCTGCTCGCGGGCGGTAGTGGCGCTTTGAACCAGTACCTTGAACGCGAGACGGATAAGCTGATGCGCCGCACCCGCAACCGGCCGTTGCCGACGGGGCGCCTCACTCCCGAATCGGTTTTGACCTTCGGGGCCCTCACGTCGTTCGCGGGCTTTTTCACGCTGCTGATTGCGGCGAATTCGTTAACCGCGGTGCTGGGCGCGATGACGTTGCTGTTTTACCTTGGCATCTACACCCCCGCCAAACGCGTTAGTTCGTTGTCGACGCTGGTCGGCGCCATTCCGGGCGCCATGCCGCCATTGATGGGCTGGACCGCGGCTACCGGACGCATGGGCGGCTACGGCATCGTTTTGTTCGCCGTGATTTTTTTGTGGCAGATTCCTCACTTCCTCGCCATCGCGTGGATGTACCGCGAAGACTACGCGAACGGTGACTTTCCCGTGCTGACCGTGCTTGACCGCGACGGCCAGTGGACGGCGTGGTGGGGCGCCATCTATGCGCTAGCCCTGATTCCGGTCAGCCTTATTCCACCGGTGTTCTGGGGGCTATCCGGACCGTTGTATTTTTGGTCGGCGCTGACTCTCGGTCTGATCTTCTTTGGACTGAGCGTGCGCCTCGCTCGACAACGGACGGTGGCGGCCGCACGGACTCTTTTCTTCGGATCGCTTCTCTACCTGCCGCTCTGGGGTTCCATTTTAATTTGGGATATTGCCGGATGAGTTCGCTTGCCCCCACCCCTGCCATCGAATTGCATTCGATCCACTACGTCTACGCGGGTGGCGAGCGGGCGCTTAACGGCGTGTCGTTGCGGGTAGAAACGGGCAGCTCGTACGCGTTGATGGGACCAAACGGTGGCGGCAAAAGCACGTTATTTCGTTTACTGACCACTTTGGCGCGTCCGACCGAGGGGAAGGTCAAAATCTTCGGCACTTCCGTCGATAATCTGTCGACGCGAAAGCGCATCGGGATCGTATTTCAAAATCCCGCGCTGGATCCCAAGCTAACCGTAAAAGAAAATCTGTGGTGCCAGGCCAGTCTCTACAGCATTCCGCGTCGCGAGCGCGAAGCACGCATTGCGGAGTGGCTCACGGTCGTCGGTTTAGCCGATCGGGCGGGGGAAAGCGTCTCTACGTTGTCCGGCGGATTGAAACGCCGTTTGGAAATCGCGCGGGCGTGTCTCGTGGAGCCCGAGCTGCTGTTGATGGACGAGCCTACTTCCGGTTTAGACCCGCGCGCCCGCCGAGAAATTTGGGAACTTATCGGGAAGCTGCAACGTCGGCGGGGCATGACCTTGTTTTTCACGACCCACCTGATCGAAGAGGCCCAGCGCGCGGACCAGGTCGTCTTCATGGACGAGGGCAAGATCGTCGTGGCGGGAAGCCCGACGGAGTTGCGATCGCAGTTGGGCGGCGACGTGCTTAGCGTCTTGTCCGACTCCCCCGATTCACTCCTGACGTACTTGAACGGAATGGGGCTCGAAGCGAAGCTGACCGACGGCGAGGTTCGCCTAGAAACGGATCGGGCCGGCGAAGTGATCGAAAAGATTCTGGCGCAATTTAAAGCGCAGGTGCGCAACCTCAGCTTGGGTAAGCCGACCTTGGCCGACCTGTTCTTCCAAAAAACCGGACGTCGCTACGCGGAGGTGCAATGAGCACTCTAGAAGCCCAGGGCGTACTTGCGATTCGGGAGCTGAAACGGTTTTACCGTCAGCGCAGCCGTTTGATCGGCAGCCTCATTTCACCGCTCGTCTTTTGGATCTTTTTGGGCGGCGGACTTGGCTCCGCGCTGCCGACCCCCACTACGCCGTTGATGAAAGGGTACCTCGAGTACTTCTTCCCCGGCATGATAGCGATGGTCGTGTTGTTCACTTCGATCTTTTCGAACATCTCGGTGATTGAAGATCGCCACTTAGGTTTTTTGCAGTCGGTACGCGTGTCGCCCCTTCCCGCAATGGGGCTCGTGGGCGGCAAGGTGGGGGGCACCACGCTTATCGCCACATTGCAGGCAATGATCTTCTTGCTGCTCGCCCCGGCCGCGGGAATTCCACTGTTTCACGCTTCGATTTGGCTGGCGGTGGCGGGAATCGTGGCGTTGGCCTTTGCGCTTTCGGCGCTCGGGTTTTTCTTCGCCTGGAAGCTGGATTCAGTTCAGGGGTTCCATTCGATTATGAACGTGGTGCTGATGCCGCTGTGGCTACTGTCGGGCGCCTTCTTCCCCTACGCGAACGCGACGCCGCTAGTACGGTCGTTGATGCTGCTGAACCCCTTGTCGTACGGGCTTAATGCCTTAAAGATTGGCCTCTACGGAATGGAAATCCCGTTCCCCACCGGCGCGCTGGGTTCGCTTGCCGTGACGCTAGGATTTGGTTTCTTATTCCTGGGTTTGAGTGCCTGGGTAGTCGCTAAAACGACGGAGGTACGCACGTGAAGTTCCGCTTTGGGCACATTTTGGTAGGGTTGTTTTTAATGCCGGTGATCGCGGTGGCGGTGTTGTCGGTCTCAAAAAGCTTCGAAGAAAAGCCACTGCCGATGTACGGCACGGTTCCGTCGTTTGATCTCTTCGAGCGTAACGGAGATAAGATTTCGCAGAAGGACTTCGAGAACAAAGTCTGGATCACTAGCTTCATCTTCACTTCATGCGGCGGCCAGTGCCCGATCATCACGTCCAAAATGAAGTCGATACAGAGCAAGCTGCGGTTCAAAGAAAATTTTCGGCTCGTGAGCATCACGGTGGATCCTAAGCGGGACGACGTAAAGGCGTTGCGAGACTACGCGCTGAAGTACGACGCCGATCCGTACAAGTGGCTATTTCTTACTGGTCCCGATAAGGATATTCAGTCACTCGTACGTAACGGTTTCCGGCTCGCGAACGTAGAAGACAAGGGCGACATCATTCACAGCGACAAGCTGGTGCTGGTCGACTCACGCGCGCGCATCCGCGGCTACTACGACGCCAATCAGGATCAGGAAGTGAAACAGCTGATCCGCGACGCTAAGAAGCTGATTCGGGAAGTTTATTAACGGCGTACTCACTCATTAACGCAACCCGCAGTAATCCCCCTACAACTTAATACCCATATGGGTGAATAGCTGTTCCTGAGACGGAAAGGCGCCACTGGCCGTCTTCACGGCCGTGCCTTTATCATCGAACAACACCCAGGTGGGAAAGCCGCGCACGCCAACGGAAGTGGCAAAGGCCGTCTGAGGATCGTAGAACGCTCCTTTACCCAGCTCCGCCGCGTAAGGGTCCATCGACGCGTTTTCGTCGGCGGAAACCACCACGTTGACTTTAAAATCTTCGCCCTGATACTTTTTCAGCAGGGTCTGGATCAACGGCGTAGATTTGCGGCAGTAGCCACACCACGGCGCGACAAAGGCTACGAGGCACTTTCCGCGGCCCATGCAGAATTTTTCCGTGGTACCGCGCGCGGACTGCAGTGTCGCGATTTCCGCCGGCACTTTACCCGTAGTGGAAACGGTAGCGAAAAGGACCGCACCAACGACGCCGACGACGGGGATGAGCCAAAGGGATTTTTTCATAGAACCTGATTCTACGCGAAAAAAAAGGGCCCCTCAATGAGGAGCCCTTTTAACTCTGGAACCTGACGAAAGGCGACGATTAGTTCGTTGCGCTGTGCTCGTCCGTGTGATCGTTATGCGCGGTGTGCATATGACCGTCATGCTGATAGTCGACATGGGTATCGTGCTTCACCGACTTGTGACCGCATTTCGCGCCATGCTTGTGCTCATGGCCGGCGTGCTGAGCGCAGGCATCGGTGCTGGTCTTCAGAATGCCGTGGTCATCCACATGCGTGTCATGCTGCGCGTGGTAATGGCCGTCGTGAATGTAGTCCGTATGGTCGCCGTGCTTCACGGCTTTGTGGCCACATTTCGGGCCGTGCACGTGGTCGTGACCAGCGTGCTCAGCCGCGTGAACCGACGTCGCGGGGGCCGGAGCCGCCGCCGGGGTCTCGGCAGCCGCCGTCGCGGACTTGGTAGCGAAGCCGAGGATGAACATGGAATAAAGACCGACGAGGGTCAGGAAAGAATATTGCTTCATGGGGAACTCCTTTACAGTTCGAAACGTAAGTTAATGCCCGCATTAGACGCCGCGTTGCCAGCTAGGAAAAGTTAATTACCCTTTAATTCTTTATTCCTGACGTAAACTGAAGGAATGATTACTAAGAATGGCTATCGAGCGAACAGGCGTTCGACGCTTTATGGTCTGTTTTTATTCGCCGCTACCGCAGCTTCGGCGGCCCCCTTCAAATTTACCCTTCTCCATACCAACGATCTTCATTCCCACTTCGAAGGGAATGGGCCCGACGCTTACGTCGCCTCCCCCGATAAGCAAAAGTACGTTCAAGGTCACTATGCCCGACTGACCAGTCTTATCGCGCAGATTCGCCAGGCGAAGGCTGCCGTCGGTGAGCCGGTGCTGGTGGTGGACGCGGGCGACTTTTTCGCCGGTACCCTATTCCACGCGCTAACCCCGTCCGCTTTCCCAACCTCGCCGGAATTGGAGTTCTTCGCTCTGAACGCATACGACGCCATCGCGCTGGGTAACCACGAATTCGACGCCGGGATCCCCGGTCTGATACGCCTCGTTGAAAAGACTAAACCGCTTGGCCTGGGCGATCGTTTATTAGCGTCCAATCTGACCTCCCCCAAGTACGCCGGTTTAATGCCTAAATCAGTAGTGCGAGAAATCGCGCACGACGGTCAGAAGCTGCGCGTGGGTTTCTTGGGTTTTCTTGGCACCGACGCCGCCAAAGTCAGCTCCCAAAACCGCGGCGACGTTTCGTTTGCCGGTTTTGATGATGCCAACGGTAAAGATGCGTTTGCGGAGCTAACGACGATCGCGGGACAATTAGCCGCCGAGCTGCGGGCTTGGGACCACGTAGACATTGTCATTGGCCTCATCCACGGCGGGGGCAGCGAGGATGTAGGGCTCGCCAAAGTAAAGGGCATCGACCTCGTAATCTCGGGTCACACGCACGAGCTCTACGCCACCCCCAAGGTGGAATCGGGCAAGCTCATTGCCCAAACCGGGTCGTACGGCCGAAACCTGGGGCGGCTGGAGCTGCAGTGGGAAAACGGCGCGATCGCTCTGCGTCCGGGAAATCCCACCCACGTGGCGGTGGATGCTAAGCTTCCGTTCGATACCGGCATGCTGAAAAAGATCGAAGGTTATAAGCAGGAACTCGCCGTTCCGCTTTCCGCCATCGGCTTTCAGTACGCCACGCCCATTATCGAGCTGACTAAGACCACCGAACACGTAAACGAGCCCAATAGCGAACTGGGAATCTTTGTGACGAGCCGCCTGCGCAACGAGCTGAATCGTCGGGTGACCACGCCAGTAGACGTTTACTTCACTTCGATGGGCGTCATCCGCGAGGGGATGCACACGGTGGACGGCAAGCCCACGCCGCTGCAGTTCTCGGACATTTTCCGCATCCTGCCTTTGGGGTTTGGTCCCAATGGTGAAATCGGTGCGCCGGTGCGAACGGTTTATCTCACTAAATCCGACCTTTGGAAGATGATGAACTTTCTGGAAATCTATAGGCACCTCTCCTCGAGCTTTTGTCCGGCGTACTCGGATTCGGTGAAGTACCGGGTGCGCAGCTGGGGGGTTCCCTTCGTAAACCGAATCGCGGATCTTACCCTCCACGGAAAGCCCTACTCGCAGTGGCCAGAGTTAATTCACGTGGCGACCAATCAGTACGTTTCGGGTTTCTTCGATAAATTGCCGGCCCTGAGCAAAGGCCTGGTTAAGTTAGTGGCGCGCGACAAACTGGGAAATCCCGTGGCGGGATTTGAGACCCCGAGGATTCCACCCGAACCCGCATTGTTCGCCGAAGGGCTCAAGCGGGGTCACTGATCGGGAAGCAGCTTTTTCTGAATCTCTTTTCCCCGTTTACGAGCCGTTTTAATGGTCTCGCGTGTATCGGCGAGATTCAGTTTGTCGTAGCCGGGTAAGTCCTTGGCCTCCTCGCTCTGGGCGAGCCGCGCGGCTTCCGCCATGGCTTCGGCCATCCCCTGACGACCCTTTTTAGCCAGCAGCTTCTTGGACCGAAAAAAATTGGCCCACATAAATTCTGAGAAATTCTTGTCGGAGTTTTCAAAGGCGCCCGACTTTCGAACGAACCAGGCAAGGCTGCGGTACGGATCGTCGGCGAGCCCCCGGATATCGCGCGGCAGGTAAAGAGCATCGCGCGGTCCTTCGCCGAACTGGCAGTACGGGTACGCATTTCGACTGCGGTTCATCCAGGCCCAGAATTTCTCGTAGGGTAAAGGACGGGTGCTCCTGGAGAAGTCGCGCACCACTTCGACGCATACCTTAGTTACGCCGAGCTGAAGGCAAACTGACAAGAAGTGATGTTTGTCGACTATGAACAACTCACGTTCCGGCGAACGGACTACGGGTACCGGGTTGTCCTTGATGTAACGGGCAAGTTCTTTACGGCTAAATTTAGCCGCCTCGGCGAGCTTTTCATCGACTTCCAGCATGCCCACGGCGAACTGGGTGGGGCGCAGACTAAGTATCTTTTGTTTCTTTTTCACGGATTAGTTCTACCACTTAACGGCCAGGGTTTCCCGCGGGACCCACGAAATCCATTTGCACCCGATTATCGAGGACATAAACCAATCCGTTCACCATCCGGTACGCATAGCCACGCGGAGGCCAGCCAAGCGACGCCGGAGGAACTAGACGTTGGCGGGCGGGGTCCATAGCGAACGGGATGTAGTTGACGCCCGGAAAATGGTTCGTAGAGGCGTTCGTCTGCACGATCGGATTTCCGGTGGCAGCGGTAGCCGGAGGTATTGGCGGGGAGGTCTGCGCTTGGGGTATGGGCCCCGGAGCGAATCGGGGGACGACCGGAACGCCTGGATCAGGCCGGCCGGTTTGGCCCATTCGGCCACTGGAGCCGGGTTCATACCGTGCCGCCGGGGGAATGGGCAGCGACGAAGCGGGGCTTTCCACTTGCACCGGGGCGGTCGTACTACGCGGCTCCAGAAAAGTGTCGAGCGTCACGTACTTAAGAACGTTGTGATCCCTAAAATACTTGGCGACCTCGCGGCGTTTAACGTCCGTCAGCTTTTTCGCGCGCTCGATCTGATCCGCGAATCGCTCCAGATCGGCGAGAATGAATTTCTTATCCTCCGGCAACCGATCCTTTAGCAGTAGCGAAGTGTAGCGCAACGTCGCGTTCAGGTTGGCGGGCACTACGTTACCCACGTGATCGGCAGTGAAACCGGTGGTATCGCGGAGGCGATCCTTGTTCTTAATGAGTTCCATCATGAAGTGCATGTTTTCCATGCCGTGTTTAGCATCGAACCACATGCGAATTTCCACGTCGTGGGCCGGATAGGGCGTCGGCCAGCGATTCAGGGACACGCGCACGATACCGCGCTGAACAAAATCTACATCGGTGTTTTCCGCCGTGGCAGGATCCCATTCCTTGGCGATCGCACTCCAGTCGTACGGATACAGGGTGCCGTCATAATCCATCTTTTCTAAGACCTCTTCGAGCGTAATCTTGGCCTCGAGCGCCCGGGCCGCTAATAACATCTCTTTGGCGGAAGCCGCGTCCGTAGGGACGCTCACGTGGAAATGTGTTTCTGGAAAGTCTACCTCGGCATAAAGAAAATTTTCGATGAGGTCGCGGAACTGCATCGTGTTTTTCATCGAACCCTTTTGAATCAGCTCGATGGCTGATCCGTTGCCTAACGAACCCTGTTCGCGGGAGCCGGAGTAGGTTTCAAATTTGGCTTCCACGGGAATGCCGCGATGGTTGAGCGACAACGTAACGGCCGAAGTTAGTGCCTTAGCGTATTGGGACTTTTCTTTATGGCCGTGCCTGAATTCGGAGTAATGCGAGGGCTTGATGTCGAAGAGAGTAATTTGATCTCTGTCCTGCGCCTCGGGAAGCAAAGCATCCTCCCGGAAATCCGCCACGGAATCGTACCCTAGGTAATTCGCCATCTTCTTGTGGCCGTAAACCAGCCCGGCTTGCGTGAGCTTGCGCTTCGCCAGCTCCATGGCCGCCGGGTCTTTCGAGATCAGGCTGATAACGTCGGATACGTGCCACAATTCGGCGTCGAATCCGAATGCGAACGACTTTGGTCCATTGGCCGTCGCGATAGTGGCGTCTTGGTTCTGAGCCCAGAACTGCTCGCTAGCACTGAGTCCCCGGGCAGCATCGGCGAATACGCGCGTACAAATATTGCGTTCCCCCTCCGCGAAAGTCGCGAGGGACCACAACAACAGCCACGCCGCTAATAACCGTCTCAGCATCAACTAAAACCTTCCACGCACACTAAACCACAGGGAAACCCAACGCCTGTTTTGCAACGGATGGACCATGTGGCTTGAGGCGGGCAAGCGGGCTACTGCCGTAGAACGGCAGCTCCCTGTTCGTATTCAGTAAGAGTCCGTCGGGGAAATGTGCTAGAACCGGCGGGCTTTGAAAGCCACGGAAAAAACGAAGAAAGGCCCGGCCGTCGATAAACGGCTACCGGAGACCTGGGTAAAATACCGCCCCTCACTGTGCATAGGCTGCAATGCCGGCTGCTGCACCATGCGGGTCGTGGTAACCTCCGAGGAACTTTTCCACATGGGGCTGCTCGAGTACGGACAGGTAAACGGGCCACTGAAACGCGTGGCCAATCGGCTCATCAAACAGGGGCTCATCGCCTCCTACAACGATCGCAACCGCACGTTCCGCCTCAAACAGCTAAAGGGGGGCGATTGCGTCTTCCTGGATGAGAACCGCCTCTGCAAGATCTACGAAGTCCGACCCAATATTTGCCGACGGTTTCCCTACAACGGCGCCCGCCCCGGGTTCTGTCCAAGCCTGCGAAAAGCCTAGATTCGGTCCCCAATTTGCACAATCTAACAATGGGTTGAGGGCTGGGTGGTAGTGACAAACAGAATACACGTCATTTTTTGGACGCTTGCGCTGGTCTCGCACATCGCCTGGGGAGAGCCCACGCTGCCGGGGGCTCCGGACGATGCAAATTTTAAAGCCCCGCGCGTCGGTTACACCCGCGCCTCGATCCCCCGGATACCCACGGTGATTCACGAAAAGTGGATGGAGCATTTTTTCGACGGGCCCGAGCTTTGGTATTTTCGTAGCCCCCAGGAGTTGCTAGGGTTGTTAAAGCATTCCGGCCTCGAAGAGGTCGAACAGGCGAAGTTGCTTCAGGGATTAAAAACCTCCCTGACGGTCGACGAAATGGTGCACGCCGCGACCTGGCTTCCCTTCCCGAAGGAAGCGAAGTCCTTTCTCTTAATTCCGAATAAAATCCGCGCGCAACTCCCGCAAGCGTTCCTACAGAGTGTTACCGAACATCAATACCGCATCACCGGCAGGCTCCCGAATGGAATTAACGGACCGTCCGCGGAGGTTCTGGAACGCGCGGTGACGCGCAACTCGAGTGTGTCCGCCGCGGTCCGGAAAGAGATTGAGCGCAATACGGTGTTCCTTGAAGGCCGCTACCGTTTTTTGGTGACTCCCCAAACGTGGAACCTAATGTCGCGCGACGCCAAACGTACCCAGATTGAAGCGGCCACCGTCGACAAGACCCAGGCCGGAATTGATCCCTTTGTGGAGATCGCTCCTTTCGATGACATCGATGCGATTGGACGTTTCTACGCCGGCGAGCGGGATCCCCGGCCGCTAATCCGTTACCTGCGGCGGCTACGTGAAAAAAGCCCGCACCGGACCCTGGAAGTGCCTCTAGAAAATATTTTGCATACTTTCATCCGCAAACGCATCGATACCTACGCCGACTGCCACGGGCCGAACTGCTTTGACGCCGCCCGAAACGTAGGGCTTGGGAACGCGAACCCTGCTCACCTGGGTGACCCAGTACAGTTGGAGCGCGAGATAAAGACACGCTACCGTTACGCCCTCAATGGGGAACGCTACCGGCCCGGTGACGTACTGGTGTACCGAAACAAAGCGGGCGGCGTAGTTCACGCCGCCGTGATCGCTAGCGATGGGATCGTTTTTACGAAGAATGGAATGTCGAAATTCTCCGCGTATCTTTTCCAACCGCGTCAGATAATGGAACAGATCTACTTTCCGGACGGAAAATTCGATGTCACCGTTTACAAGGGGGTCACACCTCCGAGGCGCGCGACGTGTGGTTTAGAAGCTGTGGCCCCCACCTCCTCCGCGCAATAAATCGGGTCGCCAATACGCAGGGCTGCTGCTATCCGGAACCCGATTTGCTAGGGTTGAACCCATGTTGTTGCATGGGAATGAATCGGCGGCGGACTACCTACTGAAGCACTTTGGCCCGAAGCTACGGGTAATGACGCCGCTTGGTCTGGGTAAACCGAACCGTTTGCTCAACGCGCTATACCGTCGAGTGAAAAGCGATCCAACTCTCGGGTTAACCATTTTTACCGCTCTTTCTCTGACCCCGCCCAATCCACGCGGCGATTTGGCGATCCGTTTTTTCGGTCCCTTCGCGAAACGTCAGTGGGGAGACAACTACCCCGTGCTGGACTACGCGGTCGCGGCAGCGCGCGACGAGCTGCCGGAAAATGTGCGCGTGCACGAGTTCTACACCGCGGCCGGTGCCGGCCTAAACTCGGTATCATTGCAGCGGGATTACCAATCCATCAACTACACGCACGTGGTGGCACGACTCGTGGATGAACGCCCGACCCTCCTGCTGCAGCTCGTGGCGAGATCCGCGGACGGGCGTTTTAGCCTGAGCTGCAATCCAGATCTTAGCCGCGACGTGGTGGACGTGTTTAAGGCGCGCGGTTTACCGCTCACGGTAGTCGGCGTCGTGCATCCGGACCTGCCCTTTCTGAAGGGTGACGCCGAAGTGCCGGTGGAATACTTCGGAACGATTGTTGAGGACGACGAGCCCCCCCACCAACTTTTTGCCGTACCGCGCTCTCCGGTGGACGCCGCGGAACACGCGATTGGATTTCACGCCAGCCGACTCGCGGTGGATGACGGCACTCTGCAGTTGGGGATTGGTTCACTGTCCGACGCGCTGACCGCGGCCCTGATCTGTCGCCACCAAAAAAATGGGGTCTACCTCGAGCTCTTAGGGCCGGTGGCAGAGGAGGCAGGGATTTTCCAAACTGGCCTGCACGGCTTAAGCGAAATGGTGATGGACAACTTCATGCACCTCCGTCGCGCGGGAATTTTGAAACGGAAAACGCCCGACGGGCACTACCTGACCGGTGGCTTCGTGTTGGGTTCCTCGGAATTTTATGAATGGCTGCGTTCGTTGAAAGGGGAGGACTTCGACGGGTTGTACATGGGGCGGATCTCCCAGATCAATCACCTAATGGATCTCGAACCTCGATCGCGGCGCGGTGAACGAAAGAATGCACGCCTCTATAACACCTGCATGCAGGTAACGGTGCTGGGCGGAGCGGCCTCCGAAACGTTGGCCGATGGGCGCGTGGTGAGCGGGGTCGGCGGTCAGTACAACTTCGTGGCCATGGCGCACGAGCTGCCCGACGCGCGGTCGATCCTTATGCTGAGAAGTACGCGCACCTCGGGCGGAAAGCGATCGTCCAACGTGGTTTACTCCCACGGCCACCTGACGATTCCCCGCCACCTGCGGGATATCATCGTGACCGAGTACGGCGTGGCCGACGTGCGGGGCCGCACCGACGAGCAAACTATTCTAACCATTTTGGCGATCACCGATGCCGAATTTCAGGGTGAACTCTTAGCGGAGGCGAAGCGAAATAAGAAAGTGGGTCCCTCCATTCAGCTTCCCGCCCGCGCCGCGGAAAATACGCCGGAGAAATTGGCCGGCTGGATCGCGCAAGGGCGCGCTAAGGGACTATTTCAAAGGTACCCTTTCGGTAGCGACTTCACCCCCGAGGAAGAAAAGTTGGCGGACGCCTTGGAAAGACTCAAGGCCAACCCGAGCCAACCTTACTGGCTGATGAAGTCACTAAAGAGCGACCCCCAACGCTTTCGGTCGGAACTAAAACGCATGAACCTCGACTCGCCGAAAACACTCAAGGAAATTCTAACCCAGCGGGCGTTGATCGCGGCATTAACCGAAGGGGCGTAGTGCAGAGCTCGGAAAAATATTGCGCGGAACGCCTTCGACTTTCGGAGGGTGAACAGTTTTTCGCGGTCGGGGATGGACACTTAAGCCGATTTCTAAGTGTCGAGGCCGTTTCATTGCCGGACCTGCTCAGTTTCAAAAAGGTGGAATCCTCTACTTACTTTCGGATCCGGGAGGTGAAGTACAAACTCGAAGAACGTTTGGTTACCAAAGCCGTGACTCAACTGCGGAGCGGCCTGCGTTGGGTAAATCAAAAGTTCGATTGCCCGTCGGTCGATCGTCTTGAGCTGGTGGTCGCCTTAAAGCAACGCGAACTTAAGGCCGCCGAACGTCGCTTCCTCGGCGCCGAGTTGGGATGCGATCGCTACGAACTACACCTGGCCGGTAGAAAACAAATCGTGACTGACGGTGAAAGGGTCCATGAGGTCTCCGTACTGCTGGTCTGAGCCGCGAGGTGTCATTGAGTGCGTTTCAGCGACAGTTCGTACTACGCGTATTTGGGTTTATAATCTCGACCAAAGAGGAACTACCCATGAATAAAACATCTAGCCTAGCTCTGTTACTTGCCGGTCTCATCTTCGTGTCCGGCTGCGTCTCAAAATCAACCTACGAACAGGCCGTTTCGGAAAAAGACGGACTCGCCGCCTTGTCCGACAAACAAAGGGCGGAGCTCGAAGCGCAAAAGGGCGAGCTTTACGAAGCCAACGCCCGGTTAGCGGAACAGATGTCGCTCATCGACGGACTAAAGTCCCGTATCGGCGCGAGTGCGCTGCACAAGGCGGAGTTGGATAAGTCTCTCGCAGAAACCAAGCAGGCGCTGATGGAGATGGCCGAGCGCAAAGCGGAGATGGAAAGGGAGCTCCGTCAGTTCAAGGACCTCACGCTAGGACTGCAGTCGATGATCAATACCGGCAGCGTGAAGGTGACCTTCGTTAAAGGACGCATGGTGGTAAGTCTTGGCTCCGACGTGCTCTTTCGTTCCGGTTCCGCAAAGTTATCGCAGACCGGGATCGAGGCCGTTAGTAAGGTTAGCGCGCAGCTCGCCAAAATTAAGGGCAAAGACTTTCAGGTGGAAGGTCACACGGACGACGTGCCCATTAAGACGAAGGAATTTCCCACGAACTGGCAGCTAGCCTCCGCGCGTGCGTACAGCGTTTTGACGACGATGCACGAAGCCGGGCTGCCGGAAGAACGCGTTAGCATCGCCAGCTACGCCGACACCCGCCCGACCGCCAACAACGAAACCGTGGAAAACCGCGCGCTCAACCGCCGCATTGACATCGTGGTGCTCCCGGACCTGTCCAAGCTGATGGACGTGAATACGATCGCCAAACGCACGGCGACGACTAGCCGTGGTTTAGCATCGCCAAAACCGCCCACCGCTACTCAGCCCACGGAAGGTAGCCACGAAGCGTCCTCAAAAGACTCGGAATGATTCGATCATAATTCCATGAACATCGAGGCATAAACCCATGCGAGACAAAAAAAACTCAGAAAAGCCGAACCTGCATACGGAAGCCGAACCGGAAGACAACGGGCGAGCCGACGGCGAGCAGGACGAAAGTCTCCTAACCGCTGAGACGTTAGAGAACGTCGAAGAGATATATGCGGAGTTCGTCAAAGAGGCGGCCAAGATGGTGCGCAAACGGCCGGTAGAAAGCTTGGCGGTTACGTTCGGGGTAGGATGCCTAGTCGGGCTACTCCTTTCCCGACGTTAAACTATGCAAACTGAAAACCCTTCTCCGGAAAAAAGGCCCAGCCTCGCCGCATTGGCGAGCGACATTTTGCAGGATGTGCAGAAGCTGACCGAACAGCAGGTGGCGCTGACCCGTCTGCAATTTTTTGAGGACTGGGATAAATTCAAACCCTTGGCCGTGTGGATAGGGCTTGGCGTGTTTGCACTTTCATCGGCAAGCTTACTCTTTTCACTTACCTTGGTTTTCGTTCTAAACGAAACTACGAAATTTCCACTTTGGGCATGCTTCGGGATGACGGTAATGCTTTTCTTAGTGTTTGCCACCGCGAGTTTTTACATCGCACGACAGAAATCACAGGACTTCAGCCATGACTAAAAAGGCGGATCGCCTTAAGGATGAGATCGCTAAGACTAAGGCCGACCTTTCGCAAAAACTGAGTCAGCTAGAGGCCCAGGTGCGCCAGGATGCATACGACGCCAAGGAAAGCCTGGACGGTGCCATCGAGAACGTACGGGCTACCGCGAGAGTTTTTTCGATTTCCCACCAGGTTCGACAACGCCCCTTAGTCATGGCGGGCGGAGCGATGCTAACCGGCCTAGTGTGTACTCGCTGGCTATCCGGAGGACGGGAAACGCGGGTCATCTCTGGTCCAATTCCGCAGCCCTCGGGACTAGTGACCGCGGCCGCAAAGCATTTCCCGGCGGAACTTAGCTTGATTAAAAGTCTGGCGATGACGGCTATCATAAATATAGTGGCTGAAAAGGCTAAGGCGGAAGCTCCGCATTTGGTCGAGGCAATCCGGGCGTTGAACCGGAAAATCAAACTCGAGAAAGATCGTAGAAAATAAAGATTCTCAGCGGCCATCGACGCTTCGGTAATCAGTTCGACCGGCGGGAAGGGTTACGTTGATCCCAAGCTCTCACGCCCGGGGACTGGTACCCGTGAATAGAAGTCGTGTCGGCGTCGTTGTGGACATTTGCGTTGAAGTAAACCACGACGACGCGCCCGTCCGACTCCAAAGGAGGGATGGCAATAAGCCCGGTCGGGGGTGGAGTTCCATCCATCGTGCCATGGAATGAGAGGATAAGTGCCGGCACCGACCCGGCCACCGGAGGCGGAACGAAGCTGAAATAGTTCCTACCGGTCGTGGCATCGGTCGCGATCGCACTTTCTCCAGTAGGGACTTTGTACACGTTGTGCGCTACCAGACGTGACCGGATAGGTCATTGCGGTACAGCCTGAGCTAAGAGATGTAGAGGTGGATGCCGAGTTCTTACCGCAAGCCGTTACGCAAGTGACGAGGTACGCGGCCAAGAAAACTCTCGCGGAAATAAGTTTGCGCATCGCTTCCGCCTTACTGAAGCTCACCGGCTGGATTTATTTTGAGCATGTATGAGTTCTCAAAGTTATTGGGACCATTCAGCGATCCAATTAGGAGGCGCTGGGCGTGACCCAGCAAGAAGGAGTTTCCGGCATTATCTTGCAAGAGCTGCGTCCCAAACGTCTGCGACGAGCCGCCGGCACCTAGCTGTGAGACCCACCCCATCGCCCCCGCAGAATTGACCTTCAAATAAAAGACATCCCGATTACCATGCGCGCCAAAGCTGCCTCCGCCCAAACTTCCTGTGGTCTCACCAACCAAAAAAATATTCCCGCCGGCATCGACAAACGATTGTGAAAAGGATGTCGTCGAAATACTTCCTCCACCGATTTGGCGCATCCAATTGAGCGTCCCGGCGGTCGTGAAGCTGGTTAAAAACGCATCCTGGTTTCCCGGAGTTCCGAATTGCAAACCACCGAGGTTTCCGTTTAGGACGCCGTTTAAAAACAGATTGCCCCCGCTTAGGGCAATAACAGGGCTAGGGGTCGTGAGGTTTCCTCCCCCAATCTCTTTCATCCAGGTGAGCACGCCGGCGCTCGTTAGCTTCACCAATAAGGCGTCTAATGTGCCGAGCGTTCCAAACGGGGTGGCTCCAAACCCCGTCAGATCCCGATCCGTCGTTCCGACCCAATAGAGGTTGTCGGTGGCGTCAACCACTATGGACAAGCCGGTAACCGTTGCGGGAAAGCCCGCCCCCAATTGATCGGTCCAGACCATCGTTCCCGCCGCATTAACCTGTGCGATGTAGGCGTCCTGTGAGCCATGTGCGCCGATCTGAGTTCCTCCGGTTCCCGTCGTGAATCCGATGATGTCGGTTCTCCCAACGGAGTCTTGGGCCAAGGCACGAGTGGTCGTGGTCGAGGCGGGACCGCCCCCCCACTGGTTGACCCAGGACATTGCCCCGATGCTTGAGAACCTGGCGAGGTAAGCATCCCGACTGCCGTGCACGCCCGATTGAATCCCGCCAAAGTCTCCGTCCGTGGTTCCCATCAAAAATGTGTTGCCGCCCGAATCCAAAAACATCTGTTGGACGACGCTCGTCGAGGGTTGGCCACCGCCAAGCTGATTGATCCAGGATAGTGTGCCGTTCGAAGAAAATGCCGCGGCGAAAGCGTCGACGTCGCCGCGGAAGCCGGACTGGGTTCCTCCGAAGGTTCCCGACGTCACTCCGGTGACGTACGTAAACCCATTGGCCCCCTGAGCCATTTGCAGCGGGCTCGTCACTGCACCGGCGCCCCCCCCAAAATCATTTAACCAAAGCAAGCTGCCATCGGGACTGAACTTGGCGACGAAGCCGTCCGAGACTCCCCGGGCTCCCGTTACCAATCCCGGCAGGACCCCGTCCGTTGCCCCGAGAACAAAGCAATTGTTTGAGTTGTCCAAGAGCAGCTGAACGGCGGTGGTGGTGGAAGTCGGGCCGGCTCCGAGTTGCGACATCCAGACGACCGATCCACTGGGATCGATTTTCACCAAGTACAGGTATTGGTTTCCGGGGGTCCCGTACTGAGTGGCGGGAAGAACCGCTTGCGTGGACCCCAATAGATACAGATTCCCCGTCGCGTCCTTTCGAAACTGCAACGGTGCCGAGGCCGGATCGCCTCCGCCGCCGATCTGGACGGCCCCCGGGGTGAGATTTAACTGAATGCTGAAAACCTGCCCCAGAAAATCCGTAACGGAAATCAATCCGGTGCCCGTTTGCCAGGGCCGCCGAAAAAGAATGGACCGTTCGTTACTGACCGTGAGACTACCCAACCCCGACAGGGTTACGCGAAATGGCGAGACTCCCCCCTGAATGGAATAAGTGCTCGTCAATCCAACCGTCGAGCTAACGTCGGTGGCCGCGACGGAAAGCGAGGCCGAAGCGACGTTCCAGCTTACGGGAGGCTTGCTACAGGCGGAGGCGAATGCCAGGGCCAACCCACCGATCAGCGCAGAGGCAATTGCGCCCGTGATTCCCTTCCTTCGTGTTCGATTCATAGGCCTCGTCTCCCTAATCGGATCCAAACCGGTATACGACACCCACCATCAAACTAAAGGCATCCATCGTAATCGTCTTATCGGCATCCCGGCCGGCCACCGAGGCAAGTTTGGTGGTGTTGTGATCCCAATTGACGCCAACGCTGTAAGCAAAGTGATTGTCGGCCAAGAATTGGGCCGCTCCCCCAAAAGTCACGTTATGGTAAGGGGTATGTTGCGTTAAAGTTCCGAATGTTTTTCCGGAAAGCATCGGCAAAAAAATCTTCATCTCAAAACTGATGCCCCAGCGCGCATCAAGGTATTTCGTAAGTTCGCCTCGCGCGGTAGCTCCCCAAAGCGATAGCGTGGAAACATTCGAGGTTACGC
>JAYUBV010000287.1:0-6109 GCA_043740655.1 Pseudomonadota bacterium
CAGGCTTTCTATGTGAGAAACAATGTAAGGGTAAAACGTCCGCATATGCCGGATGAAGGGCATACACTGAAGCTTTAAAGGCTAGAACGTGGCAAGCAATGCCGCAAGTTTTTTAGCATTATCTGCGGTTAATTCACTCACATTAACGCGTAGAGTGGTATCCCCAACATACGCAACTTGTGCATATTTGATATTGCCAAACAACTGTTCGCCAAGCAATGACATTTCATTTTTCTTTGCCCAGTAGTCCGCTTGTTTTGCGCACCAATCAACGGCTTGAGCATAAAGCGGCGCATAAATTGGAAGGAATCGGCGTGTAACGTCTTTTGCAATTTGATCAGGTGATTTATTATCGGATACCTTGATGCCGTCAAAATCGCCACTGGAGAAATTACGTGTCCCGGTGTATTGCAAGAGGCCATTAATATCGGCAATATGCTTAGGGAAAGAATCGGAAAAACTAATCTTGCCAATATTGCCATATCCGCCAGCATGGACAAACATTTTAACGCCGTCAGGCATGACGATGTAACCTTGTGCATCACCGTCCCACAACATCGGCTCGAAACTTGCGCCAAGGGAGGATGCTACGTTTGCAATCAATTCTAGCAATTCAGATTTAGTTTTCATGATGTTATTTTCCAATTTAGTTAAAAAGTGCTGCCCGAGCAGCTTTAAATGCTGCCATCATTTGTTGCCGTTTTGCAAGTTCTGCTACAATGTCACGTGGAACGTAAGGGATTGGCATTTTAAACTTTCGATTGGCTGGGGTAGTGAAACTATTATCTACTACTTACCTACCTAACGCAAACGATTATTAATTTAATTTGCTGCCCTTGCTCGCCACACATTAGCGCCGGTTGTCGCGTTCAACTGATACGCTGGCGTGGTCGGCTCATTTGCTACGCTCCATGCGCTTGCAAGCTTACGGGACATTGAGCGGAACTGGGGCTTAGCTGCTGCGTTGTTTGCGTCACTGTCCAAGAGGACAACCCATTGGCCAAGAATCTTTTTAGCTTTGCTGTACATATATGTATGCTCCTGTTAGCCCGTCCTCCGGGCCGCTAGTGACAAGTGCGTCACGACAAAACGAAGGATAGCACGTTGTAAGTAAGTAGTGCTAATTTATTTTGTGTTGACGGCTCGCAAAAGTTCGGCAACCTGCCTGTTGAAATTTTCACCGATGGCGCGGATCGCATTAAGTACGGCCTCTTGGTCTAATGGGGCAGGAGCGGTTTTGACGCCACTACTATTAGTAGTGCGCTTTTTCGCTGCCTTTTTCGTGGCAATGTGTTTGCGCTTGGCCGGGACAACAGGGGGCGTTACGTCGGCAGGAGATGCTACTAATGGGGCGACAATTTCAAGTGCGGCAACCTGGACAGGTTCAGGCGGCATTGTTGGGGCAGGCTCTTGAACAACATCTTGAGTAACAGGCGCAATTTCAACACTTACAACATTGGCAACAGATTGCTCTGCGGCTTCGGCGTGGATACTAGCAATCGGCTCAGGCTGTGCTAACACAATAGGCGCAGCGCTTGGCATCGGCATCTGCGGCGCGTCTGCTGTAAGCAAATTAGGCCGCTGGCGGATAGTGCGTGGCAGGCGATGACGGATGACGACGCTATCATCGCCGATTGCTGCGACGTAACGGCCACGCAACACTTTTTCATCCGAGGACGACAGGGGCAGCGTAGTGTGATAGTGGGCCAGTGTCGTAACCATCTCAGTGCCATCTCCCCAGGCCATCAACATGCCCTTGTCAATAGTGGCAGGGAAGAAAATGATTGGCATCGCCTTAGCAGCATCCAGGCGGCACAGGATTTCAGTAGCACGGGTCATATATGTCTCTCTAGTAGTGGCGCTGTCTGTAAGTAGGCAGCGAATGAGTCCACTTTATCAGTCTGACGCAAGAAAGCAATGTTGCAAGATCATGAACATGACATTTATCAATCGTATGTACGCAAGGGGGATAAATATCAAAGTAGTGATATGAAGCGCTTGCTATGTATTGATTTATCGTGCTATCCTAACGCTATTCGATGCAAAGAACGTGTCGCCCCTTTGGTGGGGAGATAACCGACCCTGTGCATTAGCTTTATTTTTGTAAGAATACAACTAGACAGGTTAGAGAAAACACTGTACTGTCTTGATATGGTCGTAAAACGACTGGAGATAAGTCACGTCTATACGTTCCATAATTTCACATTATGAAATGATGGCTGGGAGTCCTATTGTCTGGAGAATTGGAACATGCGCAACACACAGGAAGTCGTTTATAGGGGGCAAGGCGTCAGCAATGGGAAATCAATTACCGAAGCTGCCAGGGCAAAAGCACATTGCTGCCCGAGTCTGAAAATCCCCTACACCGCCGCTGGCGTCAAGCACTTCCAACCTACGCCGCAACACAAAATCGCCAGCACAGCAGGGAAATCCGCAAAATCTCTAAGAAGGAAGGTAAAAATTCGGGGACTTTTATATGGAAAATCCAGATTTGAAATTCGGAAATCTGGCAAAATTAGTTGCTAGACGTACCCGTTATTTCTAGAATTTTCATGGTTAAAAACGAAAATGTGTTTCCAAATGGATATTCAAATTAAAGACAAATTGTAGCCTTATAAATTAAGTAGCAAACACTTCGTAAATATTTATGAAAATTAATTTGCGTAGGGTGGGGAACGGTGGCATACTAGCGACTGCTACTTAGCAGATGACAACCAAGGAGAGGTAAATGGCTAAATTATTCGACATCATCAAGGCATTGCAGGGTGCGCAAGGCAGCATTGCAAAGCAAGCAATCATGGACAGCCACAAGGAGGATGAGGTATTCAAGGCGTACATGAAGGCTACGTATGATACGAGCATCAACTACTATCAAGCGAAGGTCCCCGCAGGGCCATACTATTGGGGCTTAGACGCTTCTGACTACCCTAGCGGAGTGTTCGACTTCAGTGATGCACTACTCACTGTCGGACAGTTGGCAAATCGTGTAGTAACAGGTAACGCAGCTACTAAGCATTTGCACAGCTTGATGTGTTCACTCTCCCCGGAAGGCAAAGAATTGGTTACGCTTCTAATCAATCGAAGCATTGGAGCAAGCATAGGCTCAACTATGGTTTTGAAAACATGGCCAAACCTATTCTTTAGTGTGCCGTACATGCGTTGCAAGGGGATGGATGCAAAGGTTAAGGCGCATTATGCGGGATTGCCTTGCTTTGTGGTTCAAAAGAAGGCCGATGGCTCATTCGCGTATCTGTCAGCTGAGGCTGCAACTACTCGCCAAGGTAGTCAATACCCGAAGTGGTTCGTTGAGCGCATGAATGACGGTATTCCAGACGATGTAGTGTTAGTAGGTGAGATGGAAGTTTTCGACAATAGGGAGCTGATGAAACGTGCCGAAGGTAATGGCGTGCTGAATAGTGTAATGAAGGGAGAAAGTGAGGAGGCATTCAACCAATACCAATTCGTATTTACAGCTTGGGATTCTTTAAGTAAAATTGAGTATGGCCAAGGCAGTTCAGACCGTGGATACGAAGCACGGTTTAAGGTCATGATGGAGGTAGTAAAACACTGCAAATCAGCAATTGTGCCAATTGAGTGCTACATAGTGGCTTCCATTGCGGAAGCTAACGCAATCCACCTACACCACACATCACGCGGCCTAGAAGGAACAGTGTGGAAAACCCCAAATGGAAAATGGCGTAACAGTAGCAGCGGCACAATTGACGCTGTGAAGAACAAAGTGGTATTTGAAGCCGACTATGAAATTACCGGATGCTACGAGGGCGAAGGCAAAGCCTCCGGTATGCTTGGTGGACTCACAATTGCTACGCCCTGCCGAAAGATTACTAACAATGTTGGCTCAGGATTCACTGACAAACAACGTAAAGAATTATGGTCCATCCGTGAGCAACTTGTAGGCCGCATTGTAGCCGTAGAGGCCAATGACATTACAACGTCACGTAGCAAAGATACGCTATCTCTGTCGCTACCTATCGTCGTGGAAGTGCGGGAAGATCATGACAAGCAGGAAGCTGATACGCTTGAGCGTGTGTATGAACAGTTTGAGGCAGCGAAAGAAGGTAGAATTAGTGCTTGACATACAGGAAGGTAAGAAGCTATAGTGGCTGCATGGACGGACAAGATGCCGCGTTTGGTGGCTAAACGTAACACAAAGGAGAATGAAATGACATACAAGTTTAAGAAGGGCGATAAGCTTGAAGTGGTTGAGGGTACTTGCGATGGCTACCTGACACTTGGGGCAATTGTGTATGCTGTTGAGGACGAAGATGGCGATGGACACTGTGCTACCGTACCTATCAGCCTTGAAAAAGGCGGCGAAAATATTGGTGGTATTCCTGGTGGCGCTGGCTGGTTTGCAAGCCGTTTCAAATTGGCAGAAGAGGCAATCGCCGCACCTGCGGCGATTGATTGGACAAAGCCATTGGAAACTCTTGGCGGTGTAGAGTTCACGCTTGTGTCAACAAGTATCCGAGGAGGCCAGCCAGTATGCGGCTACGTGGGCAAAAGCGTAATGCTAACCCACTTTAACATGGATGGTGGCTACCTTAAAAATGCTAGTATGCACAGCCTCAACCTCCGTAATGTGCCACCAAAGCCTGTTGAAACGTATGTGTATGTTAACGCCTACGACGACAGTGTAGACGGAGCGCTATATTTCTCTTGCTCATACCTGACTCGTGAGTTGGCAGACGAAGGGGCGCACAGTAGTCGCGTAAGCCGCATCAAGATTCTGCTTGTTGAAGGGCAATACGACTAAGGCCGATATGCGAAACACGCTGCTGCTTGCGTTGCTAACACTCATATGCCCGCCGTTAGCAACACCCGCTAAGACGCCCGTAGCGGTTCTTAGCGACGACCCAATATGTTTAGCGTGGGTAGTGTCCAACGAGGCTAAAGGGGAGCCGCTACGGGGCCAAAAAGCCGTCTACGACGTTGTTCAGCATCGCATGAGCTTAAGAAAAAAGACAGCTTGCGAAGTAGTGAAAGAAGCACATCAATTTTCAGGCTATCACAAGGGCATGCACCTTCACGTAGACGATTTAATGTTGACAAGACTGGAAAAGCTACGTAAGATGGCACCTGTTGTCCGAGATTGTGACTACTTCCACGCTGTCTACGTGAAGCCAGCGTGGCGGCTTAAGATGCAGAAATGTGAGCAGATTAACAACCATATATTTTATAGAATTCCACCAAAGGAGAAACACAAATGAATACGCAAGCGATTGTTGGACAGAAGTATGTTGTAACTAAGCGTTATTGGTTTAACGTGGGGGACACTGTAACGTACAAAATGGCAGCTTTAGTGCAAGGCAGCGGCGGCTTCTTTGTTAATGAATCTGGGGAAGAACATTATGTTAGTTTTGACGATGTTGAACTTGTTCCTATCGTGAGTTACAAAACACCTTGCCAACAACGTGGAATGGAAGTTGGGCAAAAGTTTAAGATGATTGGTGATAGAGGAAGCTGGTTTAAGATTGGTGATATTGTTACCTTAACTAAGGACGATGGATCAATAATGCCGCACTTTATCTGTGGTGAGTTCAACAAAGGGTACGCAATGGTTGATGATACATTGGCATATATTGAGCCTCTGCTTACACCGATGCAACTTGCTGGGCATAAGATTGGCGATAAGTTTGTAACTACAGATGATAAGTGGTTTGCGAATGGCGAGGTAATTACTTTCTACTATGATGATTGCTCGGATAGTCCTATGTTTAAGAGTGACAGCTCTGGTAAAGAGTGGCACAAAGTGATGAAATACCTTATACCTTACGTAGCCCCACAAGTCGTTACAGCCGACATTACCGAGCTAACAGCCAACCAACGGTTGTTAGTGTTAGCCATCATTGCAGCGTTTAAGGAGACGAAATGAATCAGTATAAAGTGATTGGTGGATCGCACTTCTTCGAGATCGGAAGCACTGTGAAATTGATAGAGGTTGATGGCGATGAGGGCGCTCTTTTTGAATGTATTGACTCAGGGCTTCAGCAATTCGTTAAAATGGCAGACGTCGAGTTGATTGAAGTTTCGCAGCAAGAGGCCACAGAAAAGCTTGCAGCCGTTGTAGCAGATATTTATCTAAAGA
>JAYUBV010000288.1:0-6101 GCA_043740655.1 Pseudomonadota bacterium
TAGGTGTCGTAGAGCTTGAACGCGACGGAGCCCGAGATGGTCTTGCCGCCGGTTTTCTTCAAGGACCCGATCGATTCCTCGAGAATTCCCAGCCCGCGGTGAAGCGTTTCGTGGAAGCGAACTTCCTCTTCGCGCATCTGCTCCTGCAGCATCGCCTGGTTTTTTTTGAGCTCGGGATAGACGTCACTGAATTCGTTTACAACGGACGGCACCAGATCGGCCAGGAACGGTTTTTCCTGATTCAAATTTTTACCGTGGCGAATCGCGCGCCGGAGGATGCGGCGGAGAACGTAACCGCGGCCTTCGTTGGACGGCGTCACGCCATCGGAAAGCAGGAACGTGCCGCTACGTAAATGGTCGGCCACTACGCGCATCGACACGGAAGGTTCCGGCGCGACGTCGGTCTTGTCGAAGGTGAATTTGGTCTTCGGATCGTAAGCCACGCCGACGCGCTTGGAGATATCGCGGATGAGCGTCTGGAAAACATCCGTCTCGTAGTTGGAGTAATGACCCTGCAGGGCGGCGGCCATGCGCTCGAGTCCGGCGCCGGTATCGACGCTGGGCTTTGGTAGCGGAGTCAGCTTGCCGTCGGCCGAACGGTTGAACTGCATGAAAACGTTATTCCAAATTTCGACGAAACGGGTGGAGTCGGTTCCGGGCGTTCCGTCTTTGCCTTTGGACGCGTACTCCACGCCCCAGTCGAAATAGATTTCGCTACAGGGGCCGCACGGGCCGGTATCGCCCATCGCCCAGAAGTTGTCCTTCTCGCCGAGTCGTTCGATACGGTCGGCTTTAACTCCAACCTTCTTCCAAATCGCTTCCGCTTCGTCATCCGTTTCGAACACGGTGATGCGAAGCTTATCGACGGGGAAGTTGAACTTCTTGGTTAACAGCTCCCACGCCATCGCGATGGCGTCTTCCTTGAAGTAGTCGCCGAAGGAAAAGTTCCCCAGCATTTCGAAAAAGGTGTGGTGGCGAGGCGTGAAGCCTACGTTTTCCAAATCGTTGTGCTTGCCGCCCGCGCGGACGCAATTCTGACTGGTGGTGGCGCGTTTCGACGGAGGCGTATCCAGACCTAGGAAGTAGTCCTTGAACTGGACCATGCCGGCGTTGGTAAACAAAAGCGTCGGGTCATTGGCGGGAATGAGTGAGCTCGACTTGATGCGCAGATGGCCGTGGCCTTCAAAATATGTGAGAAAAGTCTCTCTGATTTCACGTGCTTTCATTTGGAACGAGGTTAGCCGAAGGAGGACTGAAATTAAAGGCTCGTCCCTCCAAACGGCCGCGAAGCCGATACGGCGGGCTTCCTTTTGAGTCGAAACGGCAGTAAAAATCACCATGTCGAACAAGCTGAAACACGATTGGAACGCCGATTCGGTCCTGGCCCTGCTCACCTCCCCCTGGGAAGAGCTCAAGGCGCAGGCCATCTGGGTTCACCGCGAGTTCGCGGCCCACGATGTTCAGCAATGTGAGCTTTTGAGCGTAAAAACGGGTGGTTGTCCGGAAGATTGCGGCTACTGCTCGCAGTCGGCCCACTACAAAACCCCCGTCAAACCGGAACCCCTGCTGTCAGTCGAAACCGTCGCCGAGAAGGCCAAAGCGGCCAAAGAACGGGGGGCGACCCGATTTTGTTTGGGTGCCGCCTGGCGCGACATTCCGGCCGAAAGTGACGCCCGGTTTTCCCGCGTATTGGGGATGATCAAGGCCGTCTCCGCCGAAGGCATGGAAGTGTGCTGTACGTTGGGCATGGCGACCGAAGGCCAGCTGGTAAAGATGAAGGAGGCGGGACTGACCGCCTACAATCACAACCTCGACACCTCCCGCGAGTTTTACCCCAAGATCATTTCGACCCGCACGTATGACGAGCGGTTGGATACGTTAAAGTCGGCCCGCAAGGCCGGAGTGCAGCTTTGCTGCGGCGGTATTTTGGGCATGGGCGAAACGGAACTGGATCGCGCGGCGATGCTGGCTACTCTCGGCAACATGAATCCGCATCCGGAAAGTGTACCCATCAACTTGCTAGTTCCTATCGATGGAACCCCGCTTGAGGCGGGACAGGGCGTTTCCTTCGATAAGTTTTTGCGTACGATCGCCACCGCGCGCGTCGTGATGCCAAAGTCGCGCGTGCGTTTGTCCGCCGGTCGCAACACCTTGACCACCGAACAGCAGCTGCAGTGTTTTGAAGTTGGCGCCAACTCGATCTTCGTCGGCGAAAAACTGCTCACCGCCGACAACGTGGATCTACCGGACGACCGCGAATTGCTCGCGTTGGCGAATCGCCGCCAGGAAGCCGTGTCTCCGCTCGGTCATTAAAAGGTAGACCGCCCCTTTTAGAAGTAGACCAGCGTGGTGCCGGAGTTTCGTTCATCCAGCTTGAAGTGCTTCACCACGCCTAACGTTTTGAGGTAGCGATATACCGCCGCCTTGACCCGGCCCGTACCGTGCCCGTGAATGACGGCCAACGAGTCGGCGTCGCCGCGGATGGCGTTGTCGATGGCGCCCGCCAACGCCGCGAGGGCTTCGTCGACCGTCATCCCGTGAAGGTCCGTAGAGTAGGCGCGGCCCGTCGCCTTGGCCGCCCGGGAAGAGTTACCTTTGCGCGCTTCGCCCGTTTTTTTCGTATGGGCCGTGGGCCCGTCTTTTCGCGGCACCAGATCGGCCGTCGCGCACTCGACGCCCAAACTTCCGATTCCCACCCGGTAGCGGCCGTTGGCCAGTACTTCTAGCACCACGCCATCGGCTTCGAGCTTGCGGTGGAAAACGCGATCGTACCGTTTGAAGGATTGCGACAAAGGTACGGCCTACCTTTTTCCGGTATTTTTTACCAACTCCGCGAGCGGACGGGCTAACGAGCGGCCCTTTGGGTAGACCGCGGAGATCGTCGTGGTGGCTTTCCAGCCGGGAAGTTTTAGGTCCTGGAGGTCGTGCCATGTGCAGAAAGGCTCGGGGACGAAGCCCCAGGCGTCGCTGCCCTTCAGGTACGCGGCCGCCACTTCGTAGGCATCAAAGATAAAGCTCACCCGCGGAACGATGCCCGCTTTCTTGAACTCCGGGTGCTGCTCGCACACGTCGATTCCCTGAAACGCTTTCGGCAGTGCGCACGGGGTTTCGTTTAGCCAAACCTTTAACGCCGCGGGTTTCATTTTCAACGCCGGATGTTTGGGGCGCACGACGAGCCGTAGCGGCACGTCCATTAGCTTTTCGACGAGTACGCCGGGCGTTGGCAGCGGAGCGTAGCAAAAGCCTAGATCCAAAATGCCGCTGTGCACGTTCTCCACTACCTGTGCGGATCGGAAGGAAAAGAACTCCGCCACGATTTGCGAATGGGCATTTTGTAATGGGGCCCACGAGGGCACGATTAACCGGGCCATCAACCCGTGCGTGGCCCCAATACGGAAGTGCCCCTGCCACTCGACGTGCGCCGAGGCGATCTCTTGCTTCGTGTTATCGAGTTCGGCCAGGATCTTTTCCACCCGCTCGGCTAAACGTTTACCGTGGGTGGTCAGCGTAATGTTCTTGCCGATCTTTTCGACTAGCGGTTGCCCTAGCTCCTCTTCGAGCTGCGCGATGCTGTGGCTGATCGCACTTGGGCTGATGTTGAGAATCTTCGACGCCTTACCGATGTGTTCGGTGCGCGAGACCGCGAGAAAATATTGGAGCTGGTCGATTTTCATGGGTTTACCTCGGCTGACGAACTGTTTGGTTAGGCCGTCGGCAATGCCGACGCTTTGGAGTCCATGTTGTTCGCGACGAGTTCCATCACGTCCATTACTTCCACCGAATCGCCTAAGCCTTTTTCGTTCACGCCGCTACCGAGCATGATGCGGCAGAAGGGGCACGAGGTCGCGATGACGTCGGGTTTTTTCTCCAGCGCCTGCTCCGTGCGCATTACGTTTACGCGCTGATCGGCTTTTTCCTCGACCCACATGCGTGCGCCGCCCGCACCGCAGCAGGTGCCTTCGCGACGATTCATCGTCATTTCGGTAAGCTTGGTGTTGGGAATCGCGCTCAAGACTTTGCGCGGGTCTTCGTAAATTCCGTTGTGGCGGCCGAAGTAACACGAGTCGTGATAGACCACGTTCTTGTCCTTCAGCGTTTCGTTCTTCAACTTTACCTTGCCCGATTCGAGCAGGTTGCGCGTGAAGACCGCGGCGGCCTCCACTTCCCAGTTTCCGCCGAACTGCGGGTACTCGTGCTTCATGGTGTTGAAGCAGTGCGGGCAGTTCACCAAAACCTTTTTCACGTTGTAGCCGTTAATGAGCGTGGTCAGCCCCTCCGCCATCGTCTGGTATAGGTATTCGTTACCCAAACGCCGCGCGGTTTCGCCGTTGCACATCTCTTTTTTGCCGAGGATGGCGAACGAGACTCCCGCTTCCTTCAAAATCTTTACGAAGCTCTGGGTCGCCTTCTTGTGTTTAGCATCGAAGCTGCCACCGCAGCCGACGAAGTACAGGTACTCGGCATCCGGCTTCTCGTCGATGGTGGGCACGTCGAACCCTTCGGCCCAGGCCGCGCGTTCTTCGGACGCGATACCCCACGGGTTGGAATTGTTTTCCAAACCCTTGAAGGTGCGGTTCAACTCTTCGGGGAAACGCGACGCTTCCTGCACTAGGTGCTGGCGAATATCCACGATCTTGTCGACGTACTCAATGTTGACCGGGCACATCTCTTCGCAAGCGCGACAGGTGACGCAGGACCAGATCACGTCATCCGAAATGGCTTTGCCCTCGCCGACGATCACGTCGAACGTCGGAGCGGCCGCGGTTGACACACCGTCCGCACTCTTCGGCCCGGTCTTCTTAGCACCCGCCGCAATTAACGCCGGCTGATTTTTATAAACATCGTCGCGCAGATTCAGCAGGAACTGGCGCGGAGCCAACGGTTTACCGGTAGCGGTAGCTGGGCAGAAGGACGAGCAGCGGCCACATTCAGTGCAGCTGTAGGCGTCTAGTACCTGTTTAAAGGTAAAGTGGTTGGGCTGCGAACGGCCAAAGAGCGGCTCCTCCACGCCGTAATCCTTCTTCATCAGCCAGCCCGCGGGCTCGATCTTTCCGAGGAATACGTTAGGGATTGCGGTGATGATGTGAAAATGCTTCGAACGCGGCAGCAGGTTCAGAAAAGTGAGCACCACTAAGTTGTGCGTCCACCAGGCGATGTCCATCAGCGTGCTGGTGAAGGCTGGGTAATCCGAAAGGTAATTGGCCAGGGTGCTCGTGATGGGCTGGAAGCGCGATTCGTAAATAAGGCGCTCGTCGGGGAAAACGATCAGGCTACCGGCGTCGTAAATAAATCCGGTGAGCATGATGGTCGAGATGAAGAGCAGGATAACTACGGCTTCTAAATGCGAGTGCTCGCGAATCTTGGCTTCCGCCGGGAGAAAACCGAACAGCCGCGTGGGCTTGATCACCAGCCAGCGCGTAAGCGCTATCATCGCGGCGATGATGACCCCGGCCTGGAAGAAATCTTTCAGCGCGGCGTAGATGGCGCCGATGGGTTCGATGCCTAAGCCGGGGAAGTGAAAGTCCCAGAACCAGCCGCGCATGAACATCGTGATCACCTGCAACGACAGGGTCATGAACCCCCAGAAGATGATGATGTGCATCCAGCCCGACGGTTGGTCGCCTAAGAAAAACTTATATTGGCCGAAGGCGTAAACGATCGTGTTCTTGGTTCGTTTGCCCCAGGTCTTCCGGGAGTAGTCGCGACCGTCATCGGTTCGCATGCCCATCAAAACCGCCAAGCGGCCCCAGATTTGGTAGGCGAAAAATCCGATTCCCGCCAGAAAGGCGATGGTCCAGAGCACCCCAGTGAGATTATTCATGATTCTCCCTCGTAAACGGCCCTGATAGGGTAGTCCACGACGCGCCCCTGTGCAATTCAGGAAAGGGGGAATAACTCTGGGCGTTGGCTGGCCCAGGAGTGCACCCTGGATTGGCACTCGAGGATCTTTTCCCGGTCGATGTCGCACAGGATGAGGCCGGTGTCGGTTTTCTTCTCGGCCAGCACGTCACCCCAAGGGCCGACCGCTAATGAGTGTCCGTAGGTTGGTTTGCCATCGCCGGTCGTTCCTACCTGCCCCGGTGCGACCATAAAGAATTGGT
>JAYUBV010000289.1:0-1790 GCA_043740655.1 Pseudomonadota bacterium
ACTCTCGGCGAACTCTCGGCGAACTCTCGGCGAACTCTCGGCGAACTCTCGGTAGCCGGGACACGCGTATTGCACGCCTCGGTCCGAATGATGGATGCACCCGTTCGGTGGATTTCTCGTCTCTATCGCCATCTTCAGTGACTCAAGGCACATCGACATGTTTCACGCCAGCACCCTGGATAAAATGAGCCAGGAAGATCGCAATCACTTTTGCCGTTCCTTGCCGGCCGGACGCTTAGTCGATCCGTCTGAAATCGCTGAGCTCACCCATTTTTTATGTTCGCCCGCCGGCAAAGTGATGAGAGGCGCGGTAATCGATGCGTCTCTCGGGATTGGATCTTATCCGGGCGTTATTAAGGTAAGACATTCGACTGGGTGAGCCTACTGCTGTATGCCTCCGATGGTATTACCAAATCTGTCTTCATGCAGTTGAGTTGACCAATCGATAGGCAGTCCAGTCTTATTGGCCAGTTCTTATCTGCCTGAATTTGTTTATTATAATAATGGGTGAATACTGGCAGTGCCGTTGCAATTGGAAATGCTAACTCCAATGCACCGGCAACATCGAATTTCAGTAAATTTTTTCATTCTGGCGATCGTTGTCCTTTCCGCCGGACCTCGCTTCGCCCTTTGCGAAACGATCGGAACAGCCGGCGTTCTGCCCGAGGCGGGCGGCGAAGTCCCCGCATCCGCCGGAGGTTCCGTTATCCAGGCCAACCCCGCATTCGGCGGCGGCGTAGGGCGTGGACCGGCGAGTCTGGATCCTGGCCTTGAAGAAGAGACTGCGATCGAATCTCCAGCCGTGCGATCGATGCCCGGGGGAACCAAAATTCCGCTGCTACTCGTGCTGGCGACCTTACTCGTGATTTTGGTCTTCTGGTCGTCGCAACCCAAGCCGAAAAAGGCGCCGTACGTTCCCAAAGGGAAACGGCCGCTACCGGGACAATCGCCCCGCGACATGCACTAGGTAAAAGGCCGTACCGACCCGGTGGTCCTTAGGCCACGGGATTGCTTCGTACTCTTCGAGGACTCGCAATGACGGGCGAGCTACTATTTCGGCTGGGGCAACGTGGTGTCGAAGACGTCTCGGTGAATGGCAGGCACTACGTAGGTGATCCGCTTTAATAAGTTGGGGCGCTCGGGCATCACCGTAAGCAGCGTTTCCTTTTCGTCGGTGGGCACCCAGCGGTAGTTTTCGGTAAGCCGGTACCGCTGGAGCGGATTGGCCGCCCCCAGGTATTTTCCTAACACTACCGTGCCCCTGTACAGCAGCTCGAGTGGTTTGGTGGGCTCACCGTGAAAGGTGGTTAGAGTGTAAACCCACGCCTTGGCGCCCTTGTGGTAAATGCCGAAGACACGGTTGGGTAGAAAGCCGTCGTGCTTTTCCAGCGTCGACTGCCCGCGCGACAAATTCAGCAGCATCGGGGCCGGGTCGTCCGCGGTTCCGTTGAGGCTCAGCGGATCGAGCAAGCGTTGCTTCGACGCGGACGGTTCGTTCGCGACGGCTACGAAGCAACCGAGCAGCAAAAAGAAAACGGCCCTTTTCACTTACCCACCTTTATCAGTGGCTCGAACTCGACGTACTTAGCGATGGGCGGAGAAGTTGTGATCCAAAACTCGTAGCGCTCGCTTCGGGCAGTGGGCTGCCACGTTTTATCGTGAAGGAGGACGTAGTGGAATGAGTCGTTCTTGGCGCCCAAGTAACTGCCCGGCACCACGGTGCTGGCCCTGAGAACCTCCAGTGGGTTCTGCTTCAGCTTGCCGTAGGCGTCCGTAATGACCTGATGCCA
>JAYUBV010000290.1:0-1787 GCA_043740655.1 Pseudomonadota bacterium
CCCGGTGCCCCATTTCGGCGCACCTGGCTGAGCTTAAGTCAGCCAGCAGAAACGGGACAGGCGTCCAAAAGCTGAACGTTGGCGGGCCAAACGGACTTAGAGCGTTGATTTGACAAGGGTTCCCCCACCCAAACTTTGGACGGTCTAGTTGGGTTCCTAATGGATTGGCTAACCATTCGGACTTACAATTAAATTCATGGTCGATCCCCAACGGCGTTTTTTTCGAATTGTCGGCTTCCTCTTCCTCCTCTGGTGCGGAGCCAACACCTACCTGAGCGTTACCCGCTACGGGGTCACCGAGGGCATGTACTGGTGGTTTTGCAACCTCTGCCTGGGGTCGATGGGTTTGGTCTTAGTCTTCGACCACTGGGGCTGGGGCTTAGGTTGGATATCCGTCGCGCTGGCTACTCAAACGTGGTGGATCACCGACAATTTCCACCGCATCTTCACCGGTAATAATCTCTTCGGCCTCGTCGAGTTTATGTACCAGCCGGGCAATCCGTTCGATGAGTTCATGCTGAGCCACTATCACTTTTACATTCTGCCCGTTGGCATCACCTGGCTCTTTGTGACCAAGGATCAGCGCGCGTTGGCGCCGAGCAAACAGGCGTTGGTGCACGCCGGCATCTTTTTTATTTCGTGGCTCTTTCCAGAAAACCAGAACGTGAACTGCATTCACCGCACCTGCATGCCGGGAGCGCCGTGGATGTCGGGGCCGGTCTACTCGGTGCTTTTCACCGCGTTCATTTGTTTACTGTCGTTGGGAATCGGCTGGGTGCTCGACCCCTGGATTCGCCGCCACCGATTGTCGAAGGAAGGCAAAACTCGCGCGGTACGAGCTTTTCAGCTGTGGTGCTTGTTTACCGTTGCGCTGGTTTACCTGGACGTGCGGGAAAAAACGAATATTCCGGCGTTTCACTGCCGCACGCGCAATCCGTCGGCGACGGAAGGCATCTTCTGCCGCTTTACTCTAGAAGGTTCACCCCGAGTTTTGGAAGTGCACTACCAGGTGAAGAACTTCGAAGCTCATTCCAAAAAATGCGAGACTATTTTCCGCCTCGGCGACGTGGAAAGGGCCAGTCCGGATCCTTTGCTTCTCGCCGCGAACGAAACCCGCAAAGTGTCGACGACCTTCCGGTATCCGCTCGCGGAAACCACGTTAGAGCTAAGCCTGAGCTGCCGGTCGCCAGAGATAGACCCGGGTCGGACACCCGAGATAGACCCGGGTCGGTCACCAAGTAATTAGCGAGAAAAGTCTTCGAACGCACCGAAGGGGACGAGATCGTCATCCTTCACTTCGTACTGTGCCGCCGCCTTTGCCCGGCCGGCCTGCTGCCGCAGAATGAGCACCTTCGCGAAGTCGCGAAGTTCCGACAGCGTTAGTCCGCCGGGCACCTGGAACGGTGGGGCAAGTTCTAGACACGTTGGAAGAACCCGCTTTCCTTCCTTACGGAGGCGCATGTAGTTCCCCAGCGCCTTTTGGAAATCACTCGCCGCATGCCGGTAACCCTCCGGCAAGAAGCGAAGAACCGCCACATCACAAACGTGCACGCGAATCCAGACCTTGTTACTGGCCCGACCATTGCGCACATTGTCCACGTCGGTAAGCTCGATGAAGTAAACGCGGCCTTCACCCTTAGCGTTTACAACGAAAAGTAATGGCTGCACCGGCACCGCGCCGTCGCCAAAATCGAGTAGAAACCGCTGTACGGAGTTCCCCTGCAGCACGTGCGTTTCCGCGGCGTGTAGCTCTTCGGGATAGACCGTTTTGTACTGCACCGCGTACT
>JAYUBV010000291.1:0-6090 GCA_043740655.1 Pseudomonadota bacterium
ACATGGAAACGCTGGCGGCCTTCTTCGGTGACGAACCGTCCATTAACTCCATCGAGCTGGGTCGGGCGACAAAATCATTCCAAAGGTTTTACTCGCTAATGAAAAGCCTCACGAAGGCCGCGAAGGATTTGCTGCCGTCGGATCTCATCAATCAGGTGTTAGAAGATTCGGGGTACCGCAAGTCGTTGGTCGACGAGAACACGATCGAAGCGCAAGGTCGGCTCGAGAACTTGGCCGAGCTCCGGCAGAGCATCGTGGAGTATGAACTACGCAAAGGGGCCGAGCAGCCCAACCTTCCGCTGACGTTGCAGGGGTTCCTCGAAGAGATTGCGCTGGTTTCCGATTTAGACCGTTTCGATCCCCATGCCCCCGCCGTGAAGATGATGACCATCCACATGGCGAAGGGATTAGAGTTCGACAGCGTCTTCATCGTCGGACTCGAAGAAGAACTGTTCCCGAACATTCGCCCGTGGGAACCCGCGGAGCCCGGTGACATCGAAGAGGAACGCCGTCTTTTCTACGTCGGCATGACCCGGGCCCGGAAACAGCTATGGCTTTTCTTCGCGAAGAATCGCGTCGTATTTGGCAACCCGCAGTTCCGGGTGGTCAGTCGTTTCATCGAAGAGATTCCGGTTCAGTATTTAGAAATGCAAAAGGCCGATTACTTCGGCCGCCGTCGCGGTTTCCTCGACCGCAAAACGTTGCCGATGCGCAATGAGTTTGGAGACACGCCTAGCGATTTCGACGAGTTTAGTCAGTTGCCACCCGACGATAATGGGCTGCGGGAGGAAAGTTTCGACGAAGGCATTACGCTCCGTAAGGGCGAGCGCGTTACCCATCCGATCTTTGGCGAAGGCGTGGTGCAGGGCCACATCGGCAAAGACAAAATCTTGGTCAACTTCGTGGGACGCGGTTTGAAAAAGTTGGCCGCCAGTTTCGTTCAACCCCTCCATAAGGATTAGTTCTCCCCCACCAAACTTTGTTAGACTTACCCCATCGTGAGATTTGGAATTCGCATAGGGTGGACGGTTTTAGGCGTTGCGGCATTAGTGCCGCTAGCCTGCTCGCTATCGACGTATGAGCCTACGCCGGTAGAGGTCGGGCTAACGCGTACCGGTCCGGCGCTCGAAGCCATGGACTATTTCACGGTTGCCGTCACCGGCGGCTCGGTGAGCGACTCGTTAACCAGCGCCAACGTAGGCCTTCGGTCGCTAATCTGCTTAAAGCTTAAAGGCCAAGTTTCCCGCCTGTATAAGCCCACGCAAATCGTGAATAACGCGGTTCCCATCCCGCTGGCGGCCGGCCTTTATACATTCACGATCATCGGATTTTCGAGTGCCGTGTCCGACGCCACTAGCGTAATTGACATGTACTCCCGTTCTCCGTCGCTCAAAGCGTTTTTCATTTCGCAGCTCACCGCCTCGGTGGTTCCCGGCCAAGCGTTACAGTTGAAGTCGGCGTACGATGGGGTAAGTGCCCCCGATCTAAACCCCGGCTGTCTGCTCTCCAGCGGAACTTTATACGCACTGACTTTGACCGGTACCTTTCCCTACCTTTACCGTAAGATCGGGGGATCGTGGACCAACGATTTACTGCCCGCTGGTGGCACCTCCGATGGCACCGCCAGCCTTGCCGGAGATTCGTCAGGGAATGCCATGGCGGCTTTGGGCTCGAGAACTACCGGGGGAGTCGGTTTTTCGATGCTGCCCAATGTCTATCAGCAAATCATCTCGAATGTTGATACATCCGGCACAAACGGCGTCGCCATTGCCGTGACGGGAGACGGACTCCGTCACGCGATCGGCAACTACTATAATGGCGCTTCAACAACGGGGGCGGAATATTTCTCGAGCGGAGGCGCCTGGGCACGTGGGACCAGCTTCCTTCCCAGCGGGAGTACCTACGAAAACTTTCGGGCGGTCGCGGGACCGAATAACACGATCGTCGCTTCGGCTAACTCCATCCTCGCGGCGGCGCCGATGTCCATTGCCTTGAAAGGGAGTAACGGAGTGTGGGGAGCCGTAGGGACGGTGTCGGACGTAGGGGGAACCTCTTGCATGGTGATCGTGACTAAAACCGCCTTGGCTTTTGATTCCCAGGGCTTTGCCTACGGCGCTTACGTATGCGGCGCGGCTCAAGACAAGATCGGGATTGTTCACAACCGCTCCGGCTCGTGGGCTAACTTTTTGGCGATCAATGCGAATGGTACGGCGATAAATGACGTCGACCTTTATACCGTCGGCGGGACGATGCACCTGGTTTATGACGGAGGCGTTAACGTGAGTTACAGCTCTATGCCTGAGGGAGGTATCGTTTTTAGTCCGCCCTCCATCATTCGTACGATGCCACTAGGCGATAGGACCATCCAGCTAGGGCTTGTCGGCGCCGATGCTAGCCATTTGCACGTGATGGGTATGGAAACGTTTTCAACCTTTACTCGCCTTGTGCACACGACCAATGAGACGGGCAGCTGGCAAACCGAAGTGGTGTCGGGGGTGCTCGGAGCCTCGGATACGCTGCACAAACGCATTTTTCTGCGCTGATTTGCCCGAACCACTTCGGGGAAGGAAACCAAAGACTCTATGCCAGACTTTGTTAGACTTGAGCCATCGTGAGACGGGGACTTCGCATAGGGTGGGCGGTTTTAGGCGTTGCGGCACTGGTGCCGCTGGCCTGCTCGCTTTCGACGTATGAGCCTACGCCGGTACAGTTGGGGCTAGCGCGTTCCGGTCCGGCGCTCGAAGCCATGAGCTATTTTGCGGTTGGCGTCACCGGCGGATCGCTAGCCAACTCATTGACCAGCGCCAACGTAGGCAATCGGTCGCTAACCTGCTTAGGGCTCACCGGCCAAGTTTCCCTTCTGTATACGCCGACGCAAATCAAGGCGGGGGTTCCCGTTTCGCTGGCGGCCGGCGAGTATACCTTCACCATCATCGGGTTTTCGAACGCGGCGTCCGGATTCAGCAGCGTGACGGACATGTACTCCCGCTCTCCTTCGGTCGGAGCGTTTTTCATTTCGCAGCTAACCGCCAAGGTGGTTCCTGGCCAGGCCTTAAAGTTGATTTCATCCTACAACGGGGGAACTGCCCCCGATCTAAACAATGGCTGTCGTCTACCCAACGGAATTTTATACGCACTAACTTTAAGCAACACGTTTCCGCGCCTTTACCGCAAGAGCGGTGGCTCGTGGACCAACGATTTACTGCCCGATGGTGGAGCCTCCTTTGGCGGCGCCAGCCTTGCCGTGGATTCGTCCGGGAATGCCATGGCGGCTTTGAACACCGGCACTGGCGTGGGCGTCAGTTTTTCGATGCTGCCCAATGTCTATCAGCAAATCGCCACTAACGTTCAGACCAACGGTTCAAACGGCGTCGCGATTGCCGTGACGGAAGACGGAGTTCGTCATGCGATCGCCAACTTCTATGGTGGCTCTGCATCGTCGGCGGCGGAGTACTCCTCGAACGGAGGCGCCTGGGTACGTGGAGCCGACGTATTTACCGGCGGTCCGTTTCCCTACCAAAGCATGCGGGCGGTAGCGGGACCCAATAACACGGTCGTGGCTTCCGCGAACGTCAGTTCTCCCGGCACCCCCATGGACATTGCGGTGAAAGGGAGTAACGGAGTTTGGGGACCCGTGGGGGTGGTGGGGGACGTAGGGGGAACCAGTTGCGCGGCGGGGGTGACCAAAACTGCCCTGGCTTTTGATTCCCAGGGTTTTGCCTACGGCGCTTACGTATGCGGCGCCGCCCAAGACAAGATCGGGATTGTTCACAACCGCTCCGGTACGTGGGCCAACTTTCTGGCGATCAATGCGAATGGCACGGCGATAAACGACGTCGACCTTTATATCGTGGGCGGGACGATGCACCTCGTTTTCAATGGAGCCGCCGACGTGCTTTACACGTCCTCGCTTGAGGGAAGCGCCGTCTTTAGTCCGCCCACCGTCATTCGGAACATCCAGACTGACGCGATCCTCCAGCTAGGGATCGTTGGCGCCGACGCTAGCCATTTGCACGTAATGGGCATGGAATCGACGTCCAACGGACTTCGCCTTACCCACACAACCAATGAGACGGGCACTTGGCAGTCTGAAGTGGTAGCGGCGACGTTGGGAGCCGGAGATACGCTTCAAAAACGCATTTTTCTGCGCTGATTTGACCTGAAAGCCTGGTAAGAGAGACCGATGTTTTTAGCGACCGGTACTCAGAAACACCGCGAAGAGCTGTCCGTACTGCGGGCCAAGGAATGGGCCAGCAATATTACGACCGCCCAGTTCGTGGAACGAAACCAAAAGCTCTACGCCCACCCCTTCGGGAAGGTCCGAATGGAAACGCACGTTTACCTCGGCGCCCAGGGGGAGATTCTCTCCAGCTGCGATACGCTCGACGTGGACTTTGCCCTGCTCGACAAGGCGGGCGACATCGTCCACGAGCGCGGGCTGCTGCTGGCCTCGGTCTTCACTCCGGAAGAAAAACGCAAAAAGGGTTTCTGCGCTTCCATGCTCGAAGAGCTGTTCGAGGAAGAAGGTGACAAGGTCTGGTGCCTGTATTCCGACATCCCGCCGGAGTTTTACGAGAAGTACGATTTTGTTCCGACCTCCGTTACCGAGAAGACGAAGGAGATCGACTTCACGGTAGCCGTCGAACTGTGCGTGCCGGTGGAGTTGGAAGCCGCGGTGAAGGGAATTCAGGAGGCTCGTCTGCGCCACCTGCGCACTTCGGAGACGGGGCTGGTGCCGTTGCCCGATACCGAGTGGGTCGATTGGAATTTACTGCGCTTTGGCCTTACCGCGGAGTGGACGCGCCACCCATTTCCTTCTACGGCGTTTCAGGTCGGCCAGGACTTTGCGATCGCGGCCCCCGACTTCGTCCGTCAAGAGATCCGGGTGCTTTACGCGACTTCGGAAGACGCGCGGCTAAGTGCCGTGCGCTGGGTGGCGCGCGAAACCGGCATCAAAAAGGAATACTTTTGGGAAATCGGGCCGGCTTCCGGAGAGGACGTCAGCGTCCCCATGGCGATGAGTCGCCATTACCCCGAGGCTACGGCGTTTCGCGATCTTCAGTTTGGGGACTGGTGGTGACGGAACTCATCCGCACCTTGGGTCCCACCACGGAATCCAGAACCGCCTTCCAGCCGTTGTTATAAATATCCACCTGGTAGGCCGAAACCAGCCCCACGCCGCGACAGAAGGTTTCGTTGCTATCGGTCTTGTCGTGCCGTTTCGTCCAGCAGTCGGAGAACGTTCCCGCGGGCACCGTGACGCTCGACCGTTGGTACCAGACAAACGCTTGGTTACCCGACAAAAACTTCTTTCCGTCGGTCAGGGGCGCTTCGATGTAGGTGTCCCAGTCGGAACCATTCCAGTACGAAACCTGGTCTCCGTCCATCGAATAAGCCACCCGCGAGGTTCCCGACTGGCATAGCGCGGGTAGGTAAGTCCCCGACCGTTTTCCCAAGTTGGCGGATCCCTGCGTGGTGCGCGTCACTTTGCCCGATTGGCACGCCGCGCCGAAAGTCGTCGAGCCGAACGTGGTGACCTGGTAGGTCCACGTCCAGGTGCTGCTCATGGGAAAGATCTGCTTCTTCAGCTGTTCATCATTTTGGAGGCTCTTCGTAAACTCTTGGCAACTGGGGAAAACCACTAGGGCCGCAACCAGCAGGAATTTTTTCATAGACTCATTATAGAGGGCTAGAAGCGGAAGGGAAGCGGGTTGCGTGGGGGAGGGGTGGCGGGTATCTTGGCGGCGATGTTGACCAAAGAAGAAGTCCTAAAAATCGGGCGCTTGGCCCGTTTGGAGCTTTCCTCCGACGAGGTGGAATTTTTTCAAACCCGACTCACGCGCGTGCTCGAATACGTAAAAGAGTTAGATAAAGTGGCTAGCGACTCCGACGCTTACGTTCGCCACGTGCCTAAAGACGCCGTGTCGATTCGGGAAGACAAGTCCGTTTCGTTCCAATCGATCCCGGCGATCCTCAAGAACGCACCGGATACGGAAGAGAACTGTTTCCGACTACCGGCGGTCCTGGAAGAGTAAAAAAGGCGAGTAAGGGAAGCGATGGAATTCGATAAGTTTCAGATTTTAGATTTAC
>JAYUBV010000292.1:0-1785 GCA_043740655.1 Pseudomonadota bacterium
CCCACGATTGGGTTTTCTCCAGGATCGCGGAGAGGTTGTTCAGCATCTTGGTAAATTGGGGAATGAATTCGTATGTCATGGCGAATGAGTACCCCGCGAGCCCAAACTTTTCAAACCGCACCGCGGGCGGTAGTGAGTACCTATGTTGAAGCTCTCGCACATCGCCATCGCCTCTCCCCAAATGCAAAAGGCCATCGCCAAGTTTCAAGCCATTGGCTTTAAGCTCGGAGAAAGCCACGAAGTCCCGACTGAAAAGGTGAGGGCGGCCATGCTGCTGATGGAGGCCTCCCCGCACCTGCGGCTGGAGCTTTTGGAGCCCACCTCCACGGACTCGCCGATTTCCAAATTTTTGGAGAAGCGGCCCAAGGGTGGCATCCACCACCTTTGCTTTGAGGTGAAGAACTTGGAGCAGTGGAAGGCCAGGCTCGAGAAGGAAGGGCTACCCATTTTGCCGCCGGGCATCCGCCAAGCCGCCCGCGGACGGGCGCTCTTCGTAGATCCCCGGGCGATGGAAGGGGTTCTCATCGAATTAGAAGAAATTGCCGATAAGTGACATGAATTAAGGGTCACTCATTTTAGGTTTTCCGCGAGAGCCACCGCAATGCGTCACGATCAAATCAGCCCGGTTCCCCCGCTCACCCCCGTCACGAAGGGGATCATCCTGACTTGCGTGGTGACCTATTTCGTCGATTTTATTTTTTCGCATACGCCGTGGGGAACGATCAACGGTTTGGCCCTGAATGAGATCTTTGGCCTCGTGCCCGCCCGCGTGATGATTGACCACTGGCTGTGGCAGTTCGTGACGTACCTTTTTTTTCACGGCCATCCGCTGCACATCCTCTTGAACATGCTGATTCTGTGGTATTTCGGATCCGAAATTGAGCAGCGGCTCGGTAAGAAAGAGTTCACCTTTTACTTTTTTCTTTGCGGCGTTGGCGCGGGCGTTTTCAATTTTATAGTGGCGACCGCCATGACGAACGACATCTCGGTGCTGCGCAATCCCATCATCGGGGCCAGCGGCGCTATCTTCGGCATCTTAGCGGCCTACGGCGTGTTCTTCGGCGACCGCTACTTTCTGGTTTTTTTCCTGTTCCCGATGAAGGCTAAGTACTTCGTCCTCGTGATGGCCGGCATCGAGCTAATCATGGGCGTGGAAGCCAACGCCAGCGACAACGTCGCCCACTTTGCGCACATCGGCGGCATGTTTGTCGGCGCGATTTACCTCTACTTCCGATTCGTGCGCGGTAACCTGTCGCGCCTCACCAACCGCAAAGACGCTGAACGCGAACGCCTCAAGCGCCAATTCACCCTCATCGTGAACGATAAAGAGAAAAAAGAAGAAGATGAGAAGGGCCCTTTCTGGAATTGATGTTTCCGGGGTTGGGCAATCAAGGACTGAGCTCCTCGAAAATCCGGTACGGGGGCGTCTTATTGTCGTACTCCGGGTGGCCGCCAACGTCGGGAATGGTGACGTCGCCCGTGACCTGTATTTCGATCACGTACTGTTTGTGCGAGGAAAAATGATATTCCACATCGTGTTGCTTGATGACTAAACCGGTGGAGGAGCTTTGCATCCATTCCACATCCGTCAGGAGAAGGCCGTTCTTTCTTACGAAGGTGCCCACTCTACGGTTAAGGTCGGGCCGTGAGGCCACGATGAAAAGTTTTGCTCCCTTGCGCAAGGTACCCACCATGCGTCGGAGGGAATGTGAAAGGTTTTTCGAGTAGGAATAAACGCCGAAAAAATCGGTGGCGAGATCCGCCGTCCCCTTCGGAAGCATCTTG
>JAYUBV010000293.1:0-1783 GCA_043740655.1 Pseudomonadota bacterium
GGCTGGGTTAGCCACAACGGCCAAGTCTCCGGCTTCACCTCCCAAATTCATGCTCACCCCGCTACACAAACCTTCATCGTGGTCCTCTCCAACGGTTCGACCCCCGCCTGGGACCTCGCACAAAAACTAAAAGACCTAATCGACTAACCCCTTCTAAACGGTGGGGACGTCGTCTAGGATGGCCGCCGTGAAGGCGACCTTCCACATTATGGGTGTATTGAACGTGACCCCCGATTCTTTTTCGGACGGCGGGAAGTTCGTAGGCTTGGAGGCCGCCCTGCGCCAGGCGGATAAACTGGTCACCGACGGGGCCACCATCCTAGACGTCGGCGGGGAGTCCACCCGGCCGGGCTCCGAACCGGTTTCGCTAGAAGAAGAAAAACAACGGGTTCTACCCGTCATCGAGGCGCTGAAGTCGCGCCACTCCGTTTTGATCAGCATCGATACCTACAAAGCGCAGATCGCCAAAGTGGCGTTTTCCGCCGGGGCGACGATCGTAAACGACATCAGTGCGGGCGATGATCCCGCAATGGCCGACGTGGTGTTTGGCGCCAAGGCCACGGCGTTACTGATGCATCGGCAGGGGGATTCGCGCGTAATGCAGAACGATCCCCACTACCCGCGTGGAGTGGTGCGCGAGGTGAAAGAATTGCTAACCGAAAGGGTAGGCAGGTTCGTGGCGGCGGGAACACCCCAGGCAAAAGTTTGGATCGACCCCGGGATCGGCTTCGGTAAGAAATTGGAGCACAACCTGGAGCTCTTGCGCGAACTGAAGCAGTTTGTAGGAATTGGTGGACGGTTGGCCATCGGCACGTCGCGGAAATCTTTTTTGGCGCGGATTTTAGGGGACGTGAAGACGCCGATGGAAGATCGCGAAGCCGGCACGCTGGCCAGCAACCTGTGGGCTTTCTCCCAGGGGGCCACCGTGTTTCGTGTACACGACGTAGGCGCCGTCGCCCGCGGTTTGAAAACGTGGGGGGCGATCGTTGATTTTAAGCCGTGAAATGGGGTTTTCCGCGCGGCACTCCCACAAGGGCATGCTCTACGAGCCTAAGCATGGCCACGACTACGTGGTGCGCGTGAGCTTCCAGGGCGAACTGAACGAGGAAGGCTTCGTCGTCGATTTTCGCGCGGTGAAGCGTCTGTTCTTGAAGTTGGTTTCCGCCGAGCTCGAGGGGAAAGATCTTGATGACGTATTTGAGTTCCCGACGGCGGAAACGCTTACGATTTACATCTGGAACAAGCTCGCGCCTTTCTTTCCTTTGCACGCGGTAGAAGTGAGGGAGAAGCCGCATTCGCGCGCGGTCTATTACGGGGAAAACGAGAAATGAAAATGGTCACGCAACCGATCGCCATCGCTTTGGGCACCAACTTGGGCGATCGCCAGAAACACCTCGCCGAAGCGATCGAAGCCTTGCGGGAAGACGTTTTCATCACGGGCACCGCTCGAGTGTCGCGCACGTACGCCAGCCCGCCGTGGGGCTACGCAGACCAGCCGGAGTTTTTGAATGCCGTGATCGTTGGTCAAAGCGACTGGAAACCGCACGCGTTGCTTTCGTACTTTCGCGACTACGAGGCTTCTATGGGGCGTAAACGCGACATTCCGAATGGCCCGCGCACGATCGATCTGGACCTCGTCGCTTACGGACAGGATACCTACGCCACGAACGAGGCCGAAGTCCCGCACCCGCGTTTTCGCGAACGCGATTTTGTGCTGCTGCCCTTATGCGACGTCTGGCCCGACTGGAAGGATCCGGTCACCGGCAAAACCGCTAAGCAACTA
>JAYUBV010000294.1:0-1779 GCA_043740655.1 Pseudomonadota bacterium
TCATAAGCAGCTGCTGGTACATGTTCCCAACCTCTTGGGTGCGTTCTAGTACGCGAGTCTCCAGGTCTTGATTCAGTCGACGTATTTCGTTTTCCGTGGACTGTAAGCGAAGCAGAATGCGGACTTTCGCCACGAACTCATCGTGATCGAACGGCTTGGGGATGTAATCGTCGGCCCCTACTTCGTAACCTTGCATGCGTTCTTCGACCGATGCTTTGGCGGAAACGAGGATGACCTTCACCGTGGAGTGCTTTTCCTTCACTAGCCGGCAGAGGTCGTAGCCATTCATGCCGGGCATCATGATGTCGAGCAACGCGAGATCGGCGTCATAAGTTTCAAGCTCATGCAATGCCGCTTTAGCGTTCGAGGCGGTCACGATCTGTTCCGCCACGTCTTCAAGAAGATGAACGATGATGTCGATGTTTCTCGGGTCGTCATCGACTACCAAAACACGACCAAACCTTTTATCTGGCTGGCTCACGCGGCCTCCTTATAGGGGACGGGGGACGCCGAAATGGCATCCGCATTCTCGAGCGGGACGAGGAAGGAAAAACGGGTCCGCCCATCGGGATCATTCGACGCCATAATTTTACCCCGATGTCCTTCGATTATTTCGCGGCAGATGGCTAAGCCTAAACCCGTTCCGCCGGAACCTGAGTGTGTCTTGCTGCTCTGTACAAACTTGTTGAAAATAGTTTCCAGCTCGTTATCCGGCACGCCTACGCCCTGATTCGTAATGGAGAAACATGCCGAATTCTGCCGGTACCCGATTTCGACTCGGATTTCCGTGCCCGGGTTGGAAAATTTGATGGCGTTGGAGAAGAGATTCCGAACAACTTGGCCGATTCGTTCCTGGTCAACGTTCGCATTAACCTCCCCCGGGGGCTTAATAAGCTTTAGCCCCAAGCCCTTCTCCTTCGCGTATCCCGCAAGCTCACCCTCGACGAGGTCCACGACCCTAACGAGATCCAGGCGACGCATCTGGTAACTCATCTTCTGTGCTTCTAACTTCGACAGATCAAGCAGGTCATTGAGCAAGGACATCAGACGATGTCCACTTTCAAGAATATGTTGGAAGTAGTCGCCGAGTTTTTCGCTGGTCACCTTTTTAAACTCGCGCTTGCCAAAATTTGCGTAGCTGATGATCCCGTGCATCGGCGTACGCAGTTCGTGCGACATATTGGCGAGGAACGTAGACTTTGCCAGGTTAGCCGCCTCGGCGGCCTCCTTAGCGCGCAAGATTTCTCGTTCGGCAATCTTTCGGTCCGTGACGTCTTCAATGATCAAAGTGTAAATTCGCCATCGATCGAGAACGGCTTCGCTCACCCCGAATTCAACCGCGAACTGTTTGCCCTTACGGTTAACCGCTACCGCCGCAAAGTGGCGACTTCCCGATTTGAATAGGTCGCGAAAGGCCGGGACTTCGACAGTGTCATCTCCGTGCACCGGCTTCAGCGTCACCAGGAAGGAATTGAAGTGCTTGCCCCGAAGCTCGGTGGCCGAGTACCCAAACATGTCCTCCGCAGCCTTGTTTGCCGACTCGATGGCCCCATGTTGATCTACCGTCACGATGCCGTTCGGCGCATTATCCAATACGGCGCGAAGGCGGGCGTGCCCCTTAGCGATGACTTTGTTGTTCGCTTCAATCGTCTGCATCGCAATTTCTTTCATGCCTTCGTAAAGGAGGGTTAGCGTGGTAATTAGCGCCAAAAGACCGCACAGAACCGACGTGTGAAGGAGGCGCATCTTTTCGTAGTCGAGTTGGTTCGGCGACACCCA
>JAYUBV010000295.1:0-1778 GCA_043740655.1 Pseudomonadota bacterium
GCCGGAGGTTCGGGGATTTTGACTTCGCGCCGTCCGTGTTTCAAACGACTAGCGACCTTACGCACGCTTCGCCGTATGTCCGTCGCGGCATCTTTCAGGGTGCGCGCGCACACGAATGTTTCCCACTCGCTAGGATTCCGTTGCACCGCTATTGGCCAGCTCTCGTCTACCTTCCGTACGGTGTATTGAAACCCCGGTCGGCGAAAGATATCGGACTTTTCCCGCAGCGCTTTCTCAATTTTTTCGGGTGTGTTGTAATCCGCGTTGTTGTACTCCGTGTGTGCATAGGTAGAAAGCTTCTTGGCGATCCGTTCTGGCGTCATCAAAAAAGAAAAGTGCCAGCCGCACGGACGGGAGGTCGAAGGGAACGGACGTTTGCGTAGGTCGTCCGGCGTCCCGGGAAAATTTGCCAGGTAACTAGCTTTAAAGATCCGGGCCGTGTGCCACGGCTGCGACGATTCTAGGTTCAAGAAATAGTAGTAAAAGCGATACCACAGCCCCATGCACTCACGCTCGTTTACCTCTTCGAGGAGACGCTTCCAGTGGAGGCGGGACGTGATCTCATCCACGTCCGTCAGGTGCACGATGTCGTCCGGTTGCAGCTTAATCGCTTTCAGAAAGGAATTGCGGTGCGCGGTCTCGTTCTCCCAAGCATCGATCGGCGCCGGCTTTAGCCTTGCCTGCACGTGGATGAGCTTCGCGCGGTAGGGAGCCCAACGGGGTGAGTTGATGTCGAAGCTCGATTTTTGTGGTTGGCCGTTGTGAGTATGATCACCTTCCATCACCACGAAGTGGTCTACGAAAGGATGGTGTTCCTGCAAACGCAGGTCGAGCAAATGGTCCTCATCGTGAAACAGGAAGACGTCGTAAACCTTCATGCAAGCCTCAGGTACCGGTTTGGCGCGCGGTGAGATCAATTACGTTGGACGGGAGAGACACTTCGTTGCATTTCCAAGCCCAGGCGGGGCGGAAAACGTTTTCGGTATCGTTCGGAAAACGGCGTCCGATACCGTTCAGGTTCAGCAGGCTGAACCGGAGGTCACCGTTTCCTTCGGAAATCACCTTGCGGTTGGCGATGCCGATCGAGGGCTTCATCGTGAAGGATCCTGACGACAATGTATTCGGCGGAATCGTGACTTCGTAGACGTAGTGGCCCGGCTGGTGCACGGGGGGCGGACCCGACTGCATATCATCGTAGAGCGAGTAAGCCAGCATGCGGTCGGTGGAGGACCACAGGGTTAGGTTGAAGATGAGCCCAGCCAGCGGGCGTTGCACCTTGAATTCGAACTGGAACGTCAGCGGCATGGAGGTGTCGAGCCCTTGCACGTTTTGGTTTTGCTTTAGCTCGGTACGAATGAGTTGCAGGGAGTCGTCTCCCGCTTCGCCTTCCCAGAGGTGCAAGTCGCGTGTGAACTCGATCGTTTGCAGATACTTCGAGATGGTGGGCCCTACCGGGCCGTCGGCCACGACCTCGCCGCGCTCAAGGTAAATGGCGCGCGAGCAAAGGGAGCTAACCACGTCTAGGTTGTGACTTACGAAGATGATTGTGCCGCCCAGGCCGCCGCGTTCTTTTACCTTCTTCAGGCACTTTTGCTGAAAGGCCGCGTCGCCCACGGCAAGAATCTCGTCGATAATTAGTACTTCGGGCTCGAGGTGGGCGGCCACCGCAAAGGCCAGGCGCATGTACATGCCCGACGAATAAAACTTAACTGGCAGATCGAGGAACGCCTTCACTTCGGAGAAATCGACGATCTCGTCGAACCGATTGGCAATCTCCG
>JAYUBV010000296.1:0-6047 GCA_043740655.1 Pseudomonadota bacterium
CGGTCTCCGGGCCTCCTGGGACTACGGGCCGCTCGGCGTCGAGCTAAAACGGAACATTAAGGATGCGTGGTGGCGCGACATGGTTCTGCGTCGGAATGACATCGTCGGCGTCGACTGTTCGATCCTGATGAACCCGCGCGTGTGGGAAGCTTCGGGGCACGTCACCTCGTTTACCGATCCGATGATTGATTGCACCCAGTGCAAAGGCCGCTTCCGGGCCGATCACATTACGAACAACCAGTGCCCGACCTGCGGTTCGAAAGATAAATTCACCGAGTCGCGCCAGTTCAACCTCATGTTTAAAACTTTCGTCGGCGCGATGGAAGATTCGACGTCGCAGGTGTACCTGCGCCCGGAAACCTGTCAGGGCATTTTTGCAAACTTCAAAAATATCGTCGATACGTCGCGCGTGAAGGTGCCATTCGGCATCGCGCAGATCGGTAAGGCGTTTCGTAACGAAATCAATCCGCGCAATTTCACCTTCCGGTCGCGTGAATTCGAGCAGATGGAGATGGAATTTTTCTGCGCCCCGGCCGAGGCGCCGAAGTGGTTCGAGTACTGGAAACAGGCCCGTTACGACTGGTACATCAAGTACGGCATTAAGAAGGAAAACTTAGTTCTACGCGAGCACGAGAAGAACGAGCTGGCCCACTACGCCGCTGGCTGCGCCGACATCGAATACGAGTTCCCGTTCGGTCTCTCGGAACTCGAAGGCATCGCCAACCGTACCGATTACGATTTGAAACAGCACACGGAGTTCTCCAAGAAGGACTTGTCTTATTTCGACGAGCCGTCGAAGAGCCGCTTCTTCCCGTACGTCATCGAACCCTCAGCGGGCGCGGATCGCGGAACGCTGGCGTTTCTCATTGAAGCCTACGACGAAGAGAAGGACGGCGACGAAGTGCGCACCGTGCTGCGTTTTCACCCGGCGCTGGCACCCATCAAGTTCGCGGTGCTACCGCTCGTAAACAAAGAAGGCATGCCGGAGCTGGCCGAAAAGATTTTCAACGATCTCCGCACGAAGTGGCACGGTTACTTCGACGACAAGGGGGCCATCGGCCGCCGGTACCGCCGCCAGGACGAAGCGGGCACTCCATTCTGCATCACGATCGACGGCGAAAGCCTGTCGGCGCATTCGGTGACGGTACGTGAGCGTGACTCGATGAAGCAGGAACGCGTGCCGATCGCGGAGCTCGAAAAGCATCTTTCGAAACATCTGACTTGGTAGGGAGTAAGCAGCATGGAAAAGCAGGTCTATTCTTTCGGAGACGGAAAAGCCGACGGCAACCAGGGGATGAAGAATCTCCTCGGGGGCAAAGGGGCCAACCTGCACGAGATGACGGGGTTGGGATTACCGGTTCCTCCCGGTTTCACCATCACCACCGAAGTTTGCGTTCACTATTATAAGAATGGAAAGGCTTATCCGGATGGCCTTACCGCCGAAGTTGAAGCGGCGATGGCCCAGATGGAAAAATCGGTCGGTCTGAAGTTTGCCGATGCGGAAAACCCGTTGCTTGTTTCCGTGCGCTCAGGCGCCCGCGCCAGCATGCCCGGCATGATGGACACCATTTTGAACCTAGGGCTGAACGACGAAACTGTGAAAGGTCTCGCCAAGGCGTCCAAAGATCCGCGTTTCGCTTACGATGCTTACCGGCGCTTCATCCAGATGTACTCCGACGTCGTCATGGGCGTGCAACTCCACGAGATGGAGCGGCTGCTCGATGAAGCCCGCGAAAAGCGTGGCGTGAAGAGCGATTCGGAACTCACCGCGGAAGATCTCGAAAAGCTATGCGTGCAGTTTAAGAAGATCGTGGCGCAGGACAGCGGCAAAGCCTTTCCCCAGGATCCGAAAGAGCAGCTGTGGGGCGCCATCGGCGCCGTATTCGGCAGCTGGATGGCCGCGCGCGCGATTAGCTACCGCCGCATCAACAAGATTCCGGAAGAGTGGGGTACCGCCGTCAACGTGCAGGCCATGGTTTTCGGCAACATGGGGGATGACTGCGGAACGGGCGTGGCGTTCACGCGCGATCCGTCCACGGGCGAAAAGCGTTTCTTCGGTGAGTACATGAAGAACGCGCAGGGTGAGGACGTCGTGGCGGGAATCCGTACGCCGAGTCCCATCAATAAGCAGTCGGCCGTGCACGGCAACACCGCCGCCACGATGGAGCAGGAGTTTTCGTCCTGCTACACCGAACTCGTCCGCCTCTACAATTTTCTTGAGACGCACTACCACGACATGCAGGACATCGAATTTACGATGCAGAAGAACAAGTTGTACCTGCTGCAGACTCGAAACGGAAAACGCACGGCTTCGGCCGCAGTCCGTATCGCCGTCGACATGGTGAAGGAAAAGCTAATCGGGAAAGACGAAGCCTTGATGCGCGTCACCCCCGCGCAGATTGAGCAGCTGCTGCATCCTCGCCTCGACCCCAAGTTCCCGAAGAACGTCATCGCCAAGGGGCTTCCGGCCTCGCCGGGTGCCGCCGCGGGCGAAGTGGTGTTTTCGTCGGAAGAGGCGGAGCGCCTCAAGAAAATGAATCGTCCCTGTCTACTGGTCCGCCACGAAACGTCGCCGGAGGACATCGGCGGCATGGACGCCGCGCAAGGTATCTTGACCGCGTTGGGCGGCATGACCTCGCACGCGGCGGTCGTCGCGCGCGGTATGGGCAAACCCTGCGTCGCGGGTTGTGGCTCCATCAACATCGACTACGCCAAGTTGCAGTTTACCGTAGGTACCCACGTCGTTAAGAAAGGTGACTTCGTCACGATCGATGGTGCCACCGGCGAAGTGATTTTGGGCCACGTGCCCACCATCAATAGCCAGGTCGATCAGTACTTTGCCGAATTCATGAGCTGGGTCGACGAGCGCCGCACGATGGGGGTTCGAGCCAATGCGGAAACTCCTAACGACGTGAAGGTGGCCCGGGCGTTCGGCGCCGAAGGTGTGGGGCTTTGTCGTACCGAGCATATGTTCTTCGAGGAGTCGCGCATTCAGGCGGTCCGCGAAATGATCGTGGCCGACAACGTGAAGCAACGGGAAGCCGCGCTCGCCAAGATCTACCCGATGCAGAAGGAAGACTTCGTACAGATTTTCCGCGAGATGAAAGGGTTCCCGGTCACCATCCGGCTACTCGATCCGCCCCTGCACGAGTTTTTGCCGAAGTCGGAGACCGACTTAACCACGTTGGCCCGCGCGCTCAACCTTCAGCTCGATACGCTGAAGGCCAAAGTGCGGTCGTTGCACGAGTTCAACCCGATGCTGGGCCACCGCGGCTGCCGCTTAGGAATCTCCTTTCCGGAAATTTATAAGATGCAGGTTCGCGCCATTATGGAAGCGGCGTGCGATCTGATCCAGAACCACGATTTTAAAATTGAGCCCGAGATCATGATCCCATTCACGATCACGTTGGCCGAGTTCAAGGCGTGTAAAAACGACGCGGTGGGCGTATGCGAAGACGTGCTGAAAAAACGCGGCATCAAGGTCGCTTACAGCATCGGCACTATGATCGAGATTCCACGCGCGGCATTGATCGCCGACAAGCTGGCGGGGGAAGCCGCCTTTTTCTCCTTCGGTACGAATGACCTCACGCAGATGACCCTGGGGCTGTCGCGCGACGATTCCGGATCTTTTCTGCCTACCTATATCGAGCGTGGCCTGCTGAAACAGGATCCGTTCGTATCGGTGGACCAAGAAGGGGTCGGGGAATTGATGCGGTTTGCCTGCGAAAAAGGGCGGGGCGCCAGCGACAAGCTTAAGATCGGAATTTGCGGCGAGCAGGGGGGCGATACCGCCACGATTGAATTCTGCCATCGGCTCGGCTTTAATTATGTCAGCTGTTCACCATTTCGGGTTCCCGTGGCGCGACTGGCCGCGGCACAAGCAGCGCTTAACACAAAGAAATAAATGCGATTAAAACGTCTCGAACTTCAAGGTTTTAAGTCGTTCCTCGATCGAACGATCCTTACCTTTGAGCCGGGTATTACGGGGGTGGTTGGGCCCAACGGCTGCGGGAAGAGCAACATCGTCGATGCCCTATTGTGGGTGATGGGGGAGCAGAGCCCGAAGCACCTTCGCGGCGAATCGATGACCGACATCATCTTCGCCGGTTCCGAGCATCGCGCCCCCACCTCGATGGCCGAGGTTAGCCTCGTGCTCGATAAGACCGGAGTGCCCTTGGCACCCCAGTTTGCCGCCTTCGAAAAGGGCGAAGAGATTTCAATTACCCGCCGCATTTACCGCGACGGTAATGGTGAGTTCATGATCAACCGCGTACCTTGCCGGTTGAAGGACATTCATGAACTTTTCATGGATACCGGCGTGGGACGCCGCGCCTACTCGATCATCGAGCAGGGGCAGATCGATCGCATGATCAACGTGAAGCCGGAAGACCGGCGCGTGATCTTCGAAGAGGTCGCCGGCATCACCAAGTACAAAGCCAAGCGCAAAGAGGCTGAAAAGAAGCTGGAACTGACCAACGGCAACTTGCTACGCCTGCAAGACATCATTACGGAGCTAGAGAAACAGATCCGGTCGCTGAAGATTCAGGCTACGCGCGCGCGAAAGTATAAAGAATTGAAGAGCGAGCTCGAGGTGCTGGATCTGCACCTGATCGGGCGCGAGCTATTTGATTTGAAGCGGGGACTGGAAAAGAACGTCGAACGCCGGGACACCCTGACCGCCCAACGGTCGGAGCTCGACGCGGTGTTGGCACGCTTTGATGCGGAGGTTACCGAAACCGACGTATTGCGCCTGGATCAAGAGCGCGAATTCGAGAAGCTGTCCCGGGATGAACGTGATTCGTTGCTAGCGATCCAGAAGCTTGAAAGCGAGCTGGAGCTGATTTCCGAACGCCGTCAAAACCTGGCTACGCAGTGCGAATCCATTCGCCGCGAATTGGAAGAGATTTCGGAAGAGCGCACCAGCGTTGAGGAAGCGCGAGTGGCCGATGAGCGGGAACGCGACGAGCTTATCGAGGATGAAGGCCGCCTGGAGTCGGACCTTTCCACGTTGGCGCAGCAGCTCGAAGAAGTTCAGCGCGAGATTTCTCAAGCGAACACCGAGCGTTATAAACAGAATCAGGAGAAGAACGAGACGCAGAATCAACAGACGCGACTCGATGCTCAAAAGCAGAATCTGAGCCAGAAATTAGAAGATTGCCGCCGCGGCAAAGAACGGTTGGCGTCGGAGACCGAAGGGCTAGAAGCCCAAATGACCGATCTGTCGGGGAGCCTCGCTACTAAGGATCAGGCCATCGAAGACACGGCCCGGGCTATAGACACGGCGAAGCAGGAAATTTCGGAAGTGGGTTCGGAAGCGGAGAGACTTTCCAACGAGATTTCGACGGTCGAGAAATCACTGTTCGAAGCGCGCCGTGAGTTTCACGGCACGAAATCGCGCCACGAGTCGCTGGCCGAGTTGCAGAAGAATATGGAAGGCTACGCGCCGTCCGCCCGTGAAATTCTGCTCAAGCTCGAAGAGTTCGGCGTGCACGCGTTGCCGCTGGCCGAGGTCATCTCCCCGGATTCGGATGTAGAAGACCTAGTGGAACTTATCTTGGGCAATGAGTTGAACACGCTCATCGTGAAGGACAACGATGAGCTGAAACGCCTATCCCTGCTCATCGAAGAGCGCGGATTGGATCGCGTGAAGCTGTTGTCGCTGGCCGACGTCGGCGTGGGGCGCTTGATTCGCTCCTTTCCGAGTGGGGTGGACCCTCTGGCCAACCACGTTCACGTTACCGAAGGGTACGAAGGGGTGGTCCCGCACTTCTTCGGAGACTTGGGGCTGGCCGCCGATGCCAATACGATTTTCGAACTGCGGTCTACCGCCGGAGCGGTGGAGCTAGTCGCGCGGGAGAGCCGCATCGTGTCCCACGCGGACCGTTCGCTCAGCGCCGGAAAGCCCGCCACGTCGAGCGGCGTGTTCTCCCGGCGCCGCGAAATCGGCGAGCTGGAAACGTTGTGCCTCGAACTTGAGACGAAGGTCGGACAGTTCGAAACCAATCGCCAAGCCCTGCTGGAAAATTTGAAGGGCCAAGAGAAGGTGA
>JAYUBV010000297.1:0-1769 GCA_043740655.1 Pseudomonadota bacterium
ATTTCAGTCCTTCGGATTTGCGATCCGAAAATTACCGAAACACCAGCATGACCTTGCTTTTCTTAAACTTTATTACTACCTATATGTAACCTATTTTACAGTGAGCCTCAATGCTAGATTCCATTCGTAAGCGAAAAGACAGCGTCGTAACCATTTTCCTGATCGTCCTGATGGCCGTCATCATGGGCTTCTTCGGCTTCAGCCAAATGGGAAAGGACTCCGAAACGGGCGGAGGTGGTAGCGGACCCGCCGTTACCGTCAACGGGGAGCAAGTTTCTCGTCGGGAATTTCAGCAAGCACTGGAATACAAGATGATGCAGTACCAGCAGATGCTGGGCGGTCAGTACGACGAAAAATTTCTGGCGGCGTTACAAGTGCCGCAGCGCACCCTCGAAGAGCTGATTCAAGCCAAGCTCTTGGCGCAGCAAGCGGCCCGGTTGGGAGTTTTAGTACCCGATGCGGAGCTAGTGGCGCATATCCAATCGATTCCTTACTACCAACGTGACGGTAAATTTGACGCGTCGCTTTACGCCAAGATTCCTAACGTTGGTATGGAAGAAAAGCGGCAACGTGAACGACTGGCACTGAGCAAGCTGCACAGTTACCTAATGGATCGCGTGAAGATGACTCCGAAGGAGATTCAAGAGAACGCGGTCCTCCGCGATACCAAGGTCGACCTCGAGTACGCCAAGATCGATTTCGACGCCATGGCCAAGAAGGCCGGCGTATCGTCGGCCCAGGTCGATGAGTACGTGAAAAAGACACCCGAAGCGGAATTTCAAAAGTATTACGACGAACACCGCGCTGACTATACGGATAAGGCCAAGGTTCAGCTAAAGCAGATTCGCGTTGGCATTCCCTACCAGGCCAAGCCCGAGCAGAAGGCGGGAGCGAAAAAGAAGATCGACGCCATCGCCAAGGACGTCACCTACGAGAACTTCACGAAGATCGCGCAGCAGCGTTCCGACGACGAGTACGCCAAAAAGGGAGGCGAGGTCGGCTGGATTTCGCGGGGGACCTTGGAACCCGTGCTGGACGCCGAAATCGACAAACTGTCGCCCGGTAAAGTTAGCGCTCCGGTGGAGACCTCTTTCGGCTATTTCATCCTCGCGGTGAAGGAGAAGAAACCCGAGGTTACCCACTCGCTCAACGACGTGAAAAAGCAGATTGCGGAAAAACTTTTGGTCGACCAGAACAAAAAGACGTTCGGCGAAAAGAAGAAGGCCGAATGGGATAAGGCGTTGGCGGAGGGCAAGAGCATCGAGCCAATCCTCAAGGCCGAGAAGATCGAGATCAAGAAGACCGGTCCTTTCTCCCTGTCGCAAGGCACGGTTCCGAGCGTTGGCTCCTCCGATGCGTTAATGGACACTCTCTTCACGCTGAGCCCGTCGAATCCCATGCCTAAGCACTTGGTGCAGGTTGGCGACGCGTACTACTTCGTGAAGCTGGCGAAGCTCGAGGCCCCTAAGGGCACCGACAAGGAAAAGAACCTCGAAGCCGCCCAGCGCGGCCAAGAGACGGCCTACCAGACCGAGTTCATCACCCAATGGATCTCGGGCCTGCAAAAGACCGGCACGATCAAACAGAGCGTTAAGTTTTAGTTATTGCGAGCGCGCTCTTCGTCAGAAAAGCCTATGCGCATGCCGCTTCGGATTTTTCATTTAGCGCCGCGGCACCTTTAACTCGCGAATCCGGGCTTGATGCGCCGACAGCTCCGCCCGTAGGCGTTTTACGTTGTCCGAATCGTCTTTGTATTCTTTCTCGTCGAC
>JAYUBV010000298.1:0-6030 GCA_043740655.1 Pseudomonadota bacterium
TAGTTGCCGCGGATAAATCCGCCGGCGGTCAGATCGTGCCGCAGCTTACGATTTCTCCGCACGCCAATCCCCAGTTTCGTCTCGTAAATTTCGACGCCGCCCCCACCAAGGACGGTTGGGAATTGTTGCTAACGTTGGCCCCCACCGCCGGCGCGGTCGCGGAAGGGGAAGCGTTGGTGGTGCTCGAGACCGACGTGCCCCGCATCGGACTTTCTACTCCCGGCACCGAAGGCCGCAAGCGGTTCGCGCTTTATCCGGGCAACGTGATTGTAGAAAGAGTCGACGAGAACATGGTGAGCAAAGCGGAGAAAAAGAAGTTCAAATTCTCGCGCGCCCTGCAGATTCGCGCACCGTTCCGCCTCGGACGCCTGTACCGTCCGCTCGCGGCTCACTTTTACTTCTTTAACTCGGCGGGGCAGCTGGTCAGCCAGGAGAAGAAGACGATCGAGGTGGAGGAATAATGTGGTCTAAGGTCACAGTCCCCACGATCTTTTCCGAAGGCTCGCGCTTGACCGGCAATCTCGCGTTCGAAGGTAGCGCCCAAATTTTCGGCTCGCTCGAAGGTAACATCGAGCACAAATCTCCCGAAACGCTCCACATCGGCAAGACCGCCTGGATCCACGGCAACATCATTTCCCACGGACCCGTGATCGTGGAAGGCCGCGTAGAAGGGAACATTACGTCGACCAGCAAAGTACGCGTGCTCGGCTCCGCGGTGATCCGCGGCGATATCAGCGCCCCCCGCGTCGACGTGCGGCCTGGCGCCCAGCTGGAAACGCAATTCAGCGTGGGCGATTCGGTCATGAAAACTAAGGCCGCCTAAGTTATGTTTCTACGCATCGCAATTTTCTTCCTCTGGTCACTTCAGGCACAAGCCTTTACGTACAGCCCGAAAGAGCTGCCAATCGCCTACACGTTGGAGCGAATGGTCGTGTTGCTGGACGAGCAAGGCAATGAAGCGGCGGTTCGCGTCGGCGATCAGGGCCGCACGCCGTTCGCGATGATGCTCGGAGTGACGTCGTTAAACGGACAGCTCGATTTCAAATTCTGCACCGGAACGCATTTAAAGGGCAGCTACGTGGTCACCGCCGCCCACTGCGTGCCCACCGCCGCCGACGCCACCTTCTGGGTCTTTTTCTACACGAAGGAGGGCAAGCGTCAGCTCTTCCCCATCCGCGAGTTCTACTTCAAGGGCAAGGGTAGCGATGACATCGCCATGGCCAAGCTGCCGGAAGAGGCAGTAGCGATGTGGGACGAAACCAACTTCCGTTATAACACCTTCGATAAGCCCGCCGATGGGCATGACGTGCCCATCACGATGTGGAGCTACACGCCGTTGCCTCACTTCACTGATTTCCAAACAAAGTTTCAGGGCCGATCGGGCATGGTGTTCCGTCCAAACCGATGTTCAGCCTCGCGTCTCGCCCCGAGAGTTACCCAGCGGGACCGCCGGACCAAAAAGGTTACGGCCAAGATTGCGCTCCAACACGATCTAAAGGGAAAAGACCACCTCTTCATCGACCGATGCCAATACGCCATCGTGCCCGGCAACAGCGGATCGCTCATCACGCACGAAAAAAACTTCGACTACAAACTAGGCGTGCTCGACCTAACGTTCGGAGACCACGCCGCGGTCTGGAAACAGCTGACCGAACTGGGTTACACGAATGATCCCACCAAAGAGCTAATTTATTACAGCGTGGACGGTAAGCCAGAGCCGTTCACCTACGAACTGGGGCTATTCAGCCTTGGCGCCGGCACTCTCTTCGAAACGATTGAACGGCGCAGCCCCGCCGCCCTGCCCAGGCCCTGACGGGCATCCTTAATCCTTTATCCTTGAGGCTTAATCGTTAACTTAGGCCAAGTTGTTTGATTAGGCGGCGAAGGGTGGTTTCCGGCATGCCGAGGCGCCTTGCCGCCTCGCGCTGGGAGCGGCTTCCTTTTAGCGCGGATTCAATTTGAGGGCGCATGACTTCGGTTTTGCGTTCGCGCCAGTCCGTGCCGGAAGTTTCCTTCGTCTGGCCAAAGAAACGTACATCCAGATGCTCGGGGGTGATGACGGAGCCGTTGGTGTCGATGCACAACCGCCTCACGCAGTTCTCTAGCTCGCGCACGTTACGCGGCCAACTGTACTTCTCGAGGTACTTCACGGTGCGTGACAGAAAGGACCGTTCCTCACCAGTTTCCTTTAGGTACTGCTCGCAAAAATAGGCCACTAACGGTTCGATATCTTCGGGCCGGTCGCGTAGCGCCGGCACCTCAATCTTTAAAACGTTGAGCCGTTCGTATAGGTCGGGGAGGAACTGACCGCTCTCCACCATCGCGTCTAGCTCGGTCTTGGCGGCGGCGACGAGGCGGAAGGTTAGTTTGTATTCGCGGGGGCTACCCACCGGACGAACCGTCTTCTCCTGAATCACGCGCAACAGCTTCTGCTGGGCGCGTAAGTCCAACGTATGCACTTCATCAAGAAACACGGTACCGTGCTTAGCGGCTTCGAACACGCCCACGTGATCCTTCTGGGCGCCCGTAAAGGCCCCCTTTACGTAACCAAACAGGTCTGACTCCATTAGCTCGAGCTGCCCATTGTACGTGGCGCAGTTGACCGGGAAAAATTGCGAGGCGTCTTTCTTATGGAGGGATCGCGCCACCCGTTCCTTACCCGTTCCAGTTTCGCCCAATATCAAAACGTTTTCAGATTTCGCGGAGTAACGCACCACCTTGGCCGCAATATCCGCCATCGCTTGAGAACGCCCCACCATGTTGAGCTGCGCGATGAGCGACTCGTGCCCGGAGATCGATCGGGCCAGCGACACCGTGAGGTAAGTCTCTTCGTATTTACGGCACCAGCCCGCGACCGAACGCAAAAAATCTGCGGCGTCTTCGCCTTTTTCAATAAACCCCACCGCCCCGGCGCCCCACGACACCTTCAAAGCTTCGCGCGACGAGTCCCCGGAATGGATGAGAATGTAAGAACGTGGCAGAGACTTCAAAATCTCCGTCGCCACGGACGAGCCCTTGCGATCCCCAAGGTGGTAGTCGAGCAATATGAGCGAGTAAGGCACGTCGGCCTGGCGACACTTCTCCACCGCCTCCTGTCCGCTGCGCGCGACGTCCACGAGGTACCCGTGGGAAGTTAGCAGCGACGTGGTCGCCGCAAGAATCAACGGATCGTCGTCCGCTACGAGTAGCCGGTGGGAGATCATAGGACGCCGGTTGTACCAGCTTTTGCGCCAAACTGGCGCACTATTTTAACTCGTCGAGTCAATAAAACCAAAAGTTCTTATACTTTCGATGCTTTAGGCCTGCGCCGGTGCGTTACGGAAAGTGCGCCACCGATGGCGCGCCATTCGGGTTTGGCGCGCTCCCCCCGCACGTATTCCCGGCTCGGGACTTGCTCTAGGCCACTACGGAGGAAAGTTATGCCCAAAATTGTTTACCAAAATAATCAGCCACCGCTCGAAGTGGACTCCGGAATTTTTTTGTCGGACGCGCTCGAAGAGAACGGCGTGCGCATCTCGCTCGCGTGTCGCAGTGGCGCATGCGGCACCTGTGTGTTCAGAGTGTTAGCTCCGAAAAATTGCGCGGCCAACGGTGCCGGCTGGCCGTTGCCGTCCGATGAGGAAGGCGAAACTTTAAAACTGATCCAAGCCGATCCGGATCAACGGTTGGCGTGTCAGTGGGTCGTGGACGGAGATCTCGAGATCGAAATTCCAAACTAATTTTTCTCGGTGGCACGACGGTTGCAAAACCGTCCATCGTCAACCCGCTGACGAAGAAGAAATCGAGTCAGAAAAAAACTTAGAGGAGTTTATGAGAAACCGCTGCCAGAATATTGGGATTCACGAGCCCGCGCCGTTTTTAAACGCGAGTAAGTCGAAGTCGTTGCGCGCTGAAGTCGATGCGTACCTCGACCAGAAGCACGCCCAGTGGAACGCCACCGTTCCCTTCGCAATGCACTTCGAAGGCACCGACGTGCACCGTTCGTACTACCAGCGCCACTTGATCGAAACCGCGCTGCGCATCCGCATGCTCCGGGTTGTCGAGAGCCGCGCGCTTTCGGAAATCACTAAGACGTCGCCCCGTGCGGCCCAGATCTGGGCCAACTACGAGCGCGAAGAGATGCTCCACGATAAATTGTTCATGGACGATCTTGAACGCACCGGGATGAAGGTGCAAGACACTTTGGACGTAGAGCCGTTCTTGTCGACGAAGCTGCTCAGCGGTTTCTTTAGCTACCTGCTGGAACACGAAGGCCCGCTGGGTGTGGTCATGTACTCGTACCTGGTTGAGTACATCAACGTGAAGATCGACCCGGCCAAGATCGACGGCATGAAAAAGGCCCTGGGCGAAGAAGCCATCAAGGGCCAAATTTCCCACTCGCACACCGACCAAGTGGACGACCATCCGGGCGAAGTATGGGAAGTGGTCCGCTTCCTGATTAGGGACGAGCAGGACATTCCGGACCTGTACCGTTACATCGACGAGCATCAAAAAATTCTCGCCATGTACTTCCAGGAAATTTACGAGGCCACCGTGCTGAATCGCGCGGCTGCCTAACTAACCACGTTAAAAAGACAACCCCAACAACCACCGCCCTGTCGGGGCGCACCCCAATCAAGTGTGAGGGTGTGCGCCCCGAAGAGTGGGCCTAGAGAGAGAACGAGACTGGTCATGAAGAAGACGCAAAAAAACCAAGGCATCCTGATCCTGAGCCACCAGGGCTTCTCGTTCCTCGAAGATTTATTCGCCATCGCCAAGCGCCTTGGCCTGGAAAGCTATGTTCTCTCCTCATTGCCCGCCCCAACGGCACGCCATCGTGTCGGTCATATCCGGAGCCACACCCAGTGGTCGCGCATTCGTCGGCTTCCCGAGCTGGCGAGCGCGGATGTGACCGACGCCCTCTCCGCTTTGCGGAAGAAAGGCAAACAGGTTTTGGCCTGCGTCTCCGTGTGGGAGGGCTACCGCACGCTCATGGCGGAAGCGAACGCGCGTCTCGGCGCGGAAGATTTGAAACCGGAAACCGTAGGCACCCTGGTCGACAAGTTTATCCTGCGTAAAAAGCTGAACGAAGCCGGTCTTTCGCAAGTCCGCTGCGACATCTTGACCAACCGGCTTCTGAAACGGCTCCCCAAAAACTACCCCGGTTTCATTAAGCCGCGCCGGGGGTTGGGATCGTTCGCGGCCTTCGCCTTCACCGGTGAAACCACCACCACGCGGCTGAACCGCATCCGCCGCGAAATGAGGGACGACTACGAGTACGCCAATATTTTCGGAGGCAATCCGGATCTGATTATCGAAGACTTTATCAATGGCACCGAAGTCAGCTTCGAAGTGCTGGTTACCGCTGGAGTTCCCCATGTCGTGGCGATTCACGAGAAGTACGAAGTCGCGTTAGAGAAGGATACGACGCTAGAAAACGTCTCCATTTCCCCCACCGTCTCGCTCTCCGCGCGGGCGTTGAGGGAAGCCCGCACGTGGTTGCCCAAAGTGTTGAAGGCTCTGGAATGCCGGAGCGGCTGCTTCCACGTCGAAGCGAAGTGGTCCACCCATTGGGAGATCATCGAAATTAACCCCCGCATCGGGGGCGCGATGATCAAGGAAAGCATCCGCAGCGTCACCGGCGAGTTCGACCTCATCGAAGGGTGGATTCGCAATCTGGTGGCGCGCACGCCGCGCGAACGGCGCGCGCTGGGCTTACGAGTTACTAAGGCGGAGCGCACGTTCCGCCGGGGATCGGGAACCGGTACTCTCTTTCGTGTCTTCTTTGGCAAACCGGGAAAAAGAATTGAAGCCATTAAAGAGATGCCGGTTTCTCCGCCCCCTTCGGTTTTGCGTCTCGCGGTAACCGCGGGAACGCAGCTACCCATCGCCGCCCGCGAGATTTTTCTCGGCCAGGGGCTTTGGAAGTTTTCACGTAAACAACTTAAAACGGCGGCGAACCGCGCTTGCATCGCGTCCCGCACGGCTATCGAGGTGACCTATGCCTAAAACGAAACTCCCCATGCCGGGCGACTGGCTCCTAGTCGTCGA
>JAYUBV010000299.1:0-6012 GCA_043740655.1 Pseudomonadota bacterium
AAGAGGATCCCGGCCAGGAAGAACAAGACGGCGATGAGGAGGTTCACCCCGTTCCTAAACCACTGCGCATCGCCTTTGGGTTCCTCTTTGCGCTTAGAGATGAAGCCCTTCACCGTGCGAAAAGTGATGAACGGTCCCGAGAGGACGAGCACCACCCCGAGGAGGATGAGTACGATGTTTCCGACTTGAATTGGTCCTAACGATCCCACTCCCTAACGCTAACGACACTTCGCTCCTTTGTCGAGCGATGGTGCTACACTACGGGCATGGGATCGCGCCCGTTTCTCATCTTCGACACCCATCCGATCCAATACCGATCCCCCCTTTTTCGTGAAGTTTGCCGCCGGGACCCCTCGGTGAAGGTCTTTTTTTTCCAGTCCGGATTCGACGGGGGGAAATGGTGGTTCAAGGAACGTGGGGCGATTCCCAAACAGACGTGGGAGATGCCACTGCAGGAAGGGTACCCTAACGAAACCCTAAGTCTTGCGACGATGGCGCCGTGGGAACGGTTCATAAAGTTGCGGCGAATTTTGCGCGAGCAGAGTCCCCGCGCCATCCTCATCTTTGGTTACTACCTTCCCGAAAACTGGATGCTGTGGCTAACCGCCCGCCGGATGAAAATTCCCGTGGTTTTTCTGGGGGAAACTTTTCAGGAGGATTTTCTGCAGCTGCGCACGATCGTTAGCCGGCCGCTACGCATCCAATTTCTGAAGGGGCTCAGCCGGATCGTGACTATCGGCAGCCGGAACTACGACTATTACAAAAAGCTCGGTATTTCCGAGTCGATCCTCGTGGCGGGGAAATACGCCGTGAACAATGAATTCTTTCTGGTCGATGGGGGCAAGCGGGCAGAGGTCCGTCGACGTGTGCGCGACTCACTGGGCATTCCCGCCGATGCGTTCGTGACCCTATTCGTAGGGAGACTCTTTGAGCGAAAGCGACCGAAGGATTTATTCCACATTCATAAGAAGGTGAACAATCCGCGGTACCATACGGTAGTGGTCGGCAACGGACCGCAGGAAGAGTTTATGAGGGACATTACCAAGGGGATCGAACGGTTCCACCTGGTGGGCTTTCAGAATCAAGGGCAGACGCGCGACTATTACTGTGCCGCCGATGTGCTATGCGTGCCGTCGGAGTTTGAAACTTGGGGGCTCGTCGTCAACGAGGCGTTCTGCGCGGGGATTCCGGCCATCGTTTCCGAAGACTGCGGCGTCGCCGGGGATCTCGTTACGCCGGGCGAAACGGGTTTTGTGTTTCCGGTCGGCGACGTCGAAGCGGCCACGCGCCACTTAAGTCACCTGCTCGATGGATCGTGGGACGCCAAAATGATGGGCCAAAGGGCGCGCGAGCGGGTTAGCCACGAGTTCTCGCTCGATCAGCTCGCGTCCGCGGTGCTTAAGGCTGCTTCGGTTTGAGCTAGTAGCTAGTAAAGCAGTTACCGCAGTCGTTGGTGGCGTTCAGCTCATCAACCACCGTCTTGCTCGCCGGTGTTTCGGCCGCTACGGACAGGACGAAGACCACCGCTGGCTTCGAACTCCAGTAGCCGTCTTTGTTGGTGCCGTAGTGAAAACAATGCAATAACGAAAAGCAGGGCGTTAAATTTCATGCGCAAGGATACCATGAGGACGCGCTGAATTTTTAATGAGGGACCGGTTAGGTTTATTTCGGTGGAAAATTCACCCTCAGAATCTGGCCGGATTTTTCTTGCACCAGCTGCGTGCCGGCGCCGAGCCGATCCAAAATCACGCGAGCGATGGCGAGATTTAGGCCAATGTCCTTGTGGTGATGCAGCAAGCTGCCGGATACCTCGAGCGGTTCGAACGCATTCGCTTCGATTGCCGGTCCCGAACGTTCCAGCTGCCAGGTAGGACCATTCGTGTCGGAAACGGTGATGCGAATCTCGGAACCTTCCGGTGCCCGCGTAACGGCGTCACGCGTGAGGCGAGCCAGCGCTTCGCGCAACGGATCGCCCTTGGAATGGATTTTGGGCTGGGCTACCGGTTTTACGGTCAACAAAATTTTCTTCGATTCGGCGGCGCCCTTAGCTTTTTCCTTCGCCGCTAGCGTCTCGACGAGTAGCGATACTTCGGCGAGGTCCCATGTTGGTTCGCCTTCCCACTTTACGAAGCTCAGTACTTCGTCGATCACTTCGGTAAAACGCGACGACGCCGAGCCCAGTTTGGCCACGGCCTTCTGCATGTCGGCATTTAGATCTTTTTGGCTTTGCTTGAGCAGATCCACGAAGCTGCTGAGCACGGTGAGCGGAGTCTTCAATTCGTGGCTCACCAAAGAAAGAAACCGCGCCTTGGCGCGATCCACCGATTCAAGTGCCACTAAATTACGGCGCAGCTGATCGTTTTTCAGCTGGAGTTCGCGGCGCATTTCGAACGCCTCGGACGCTTGCCGCAATGTGATCTTCAAATCCTCGGGATCCCACGGCTTGGCAATGTAACGGTAAATATTGCCCCGGTTGATGGCGCCGATCACCGATTCCACATCGGTGTAACCCGTGAGCAGAATGCGGACGGTATCGGGGCAGATGCTCTTCGCCTTTTCGAGCAGCTCCACGCCGGTCATTTCGGGCATCCGCTGGTCGGAAAGGATGATCTGGAATTTTTCTTTGGTGAGAAGTTTAAGCGCCTCGATGGGCGACGTCGTCACGGTGACCGCGAACTGCTGCCGCAGCAGACGGTTCAGAGCGTCAAGGTTGTCCTTTTCGTCGTCTACGATAAGCAGGCTGGCGGTGTTAGTGGATGCCATTTTTGTCTTTTGATGAGGATTTTTTCGATGATATGCCTTTTGGTACATGGAAACCAGTCTGAAAGAATCGCGTACGTTCGCTCCGGCCAAGTCGTTTCAATCCGCGGCCAATGTCGGGAATCCGGCGGAGTACGAAGCCGCCTGGCAGGCATCGCAGAAGGACCCCGTGGCCTACTGGGAAGAGGCCGCCAAATCGCTGCACTGGGACCAAACGTGGCACACTGCCTTCGAGGGCAAGTTCCCGTGGGTGAAGTGGTACCTGGGGGCGAAGCTCAACGTTTCCTACAACTGTTTGGACCGCCATCTCCCTGCGCTGAAAGACAAAGCTGCGATCCTTTGGGAAGGCGAAGACGGAAAGTCTGAGACCTGGACCTTCGGAAAGCTTTTTGAAGAGACCTGCCGCCTGGCCAACGCGATGGAAAAGGCGGGATTGAAAGCGGGAGACACCGCCGCGATCTACATGCCGCAGGTCCCGCAGGCAGCGGTGGCCATGCTGGCCTGCGCGCGCATCGGGGTTACCCACAGCATTGTGTTCGCCGGATTTAGCGCGCAGGCGTTGCGCGATCGCATCGCGGACGCGAAGTGCCGGATCGTGTTAACCGCCGACGTGGGTTACCGCAAGGGCGAGAAAATTCAACTGGGCCACATTGTCGAGAAAGCCGTCGAAGGGGTGTCGCCGATCGAAAAAGTGATCGTGTTGAAGCGCGAGGCGAGCTCGCCCCTAATGAACAAGGGAATCTGGTGGAGCGACTTCGCGGGGGCCGAGCCGCCTACCCACCAGGCCAAACCGTTCGATGCGGAACACTCTCTGTTCGTGCTTTACACCAGCGGCACCACCGGCAAGCCCAAGGGAATTGTGCACTCGTCGGGTGGTTACTTGGTCGGCGCCGCGACCACCGCGAAAACCATTTTGGATCTGCAGCCCAATGACGTGTACTGGTGCACCGCGGATGTTGGCTGGATCACGGGTCACAGCTACGTCGTGTACGGCATTCTCGCTAACGGCGTGACGACCGTAATGTACGAGGGGAATCCGATTCACCCGCACGCGGGGCGTTTTTGGGAGCTCGTCGAGAAACACAAAGTTTCCATCCTCTATACCGCGCCGACCGCAATCCGAGCGTTTATGCGTTTGGGCGACGAGATTCCGGGCAGGTACGCCATGAAGAGTCTGCGTTTGTTGGGATCCGTGGGCGAGCCGATCAATCCCGAAGCGTGGATGTGGTACCACGAAAAAGTCGGCAAAGGCCGTTGTCCCATCGTGGATACTTGGTGGCAGACGGAAACGGGCGCCATGATGATCGCCCCGCTTCCCGGCGTGACGACCTTGAAGCCGGGTTCGGCCACTCGCCCGTACTTTGGCATTCAGGCGGATATCGTCGGTGAAGACGGCAAACCCACCGGCTCCACGCAAGGGGGCTTACTCGTCGTGAAGCACCCGTGGCCGAGCATGGCGCGGACGATTCTCGGGGACCCCGATCGTTTTGTAGAGCAGTACTTCAGCAAATTTCCTGGCCAATACTTCACGGGCGACGGTGCCCACAAAGATGCGGACGGCTACTTTTGGATCATGGGCCGTGTGGATGACGTGATCAATGTTTCGGGACACCGCTTGGGTACGATGGAGATCGAAAGCGCGTTGGTCAGCCATCCTTCCGTGGCGGAAGCCGCGGTAGTAGGACGTCCCGACGAGCTGAAGGGCCAGGCCATCGTGGCGTACGTGACGCCGAAGGACTCGGTCACCGACCTCAAGGATCTACAGGAGCAATTGAAGCGGCACGTGGTATCGGAAATCGGCGCGCTCGCGCGTCCCGAGGCCATCTTCTTCACCAAGACCTTACCCAAAACCCGTAGCGGAAAGATCATGCGGCGGTTGTTGAAAGATCTGGCGGCCGGCAAAGCCGCCACCGGCGACACCACCACGTTAGAAAATCCGGGGCTCGTCGAGCTGCTTACCTGAGCTGGTGTTTGGTGATGGTGCAGGTGAAGCTTTGGTCGCCGCGGATGGTGAGCGAAAGTTCGTCTTCGTCGCGTAGCAGGGACCAGGGATTTTCGCGTTCTAGGTGTTCGGCGACGTTCGTGAGAAATGTGGGGGGGATGGAGTAGAACTCGATTTCACTTTTTCGGTGAATCTCGTGCCCTTCGGCTTCCTTCAGTAAAATTTCCGGATCCCGGTAGGTATAGATGGCAACCTTTTTGGCGGCCTTCGCGGCCTTATGCATTCGTTTGGCGGCCGGATTTCCCACGTCGATCCACATCAGCATCGCGCCGGTGCGGTCCTTGACCCACACCGCGGGATCGTCGGGATTACCGATCCCTTGGGTGAATTCGATCCCCTCGGTTAGGCTCAGGCAGTAAGCAATGACCCGCGTGATGAGAAAAGGCGGAGCTTCCGACGGGTGCATTGCCACGCGTAGTATGACCCGCTCGTAAACGCCGCGCGTGACATCGCAAAGATCGATATTGAAACGGTAAAGCGTGGAGGGTTGCGCCATGTTACGTCCGAATCTGAATACGCCGAGCCATCAGGATGCTGGCGAGCGAGACCGCCGAGGCGAGGATGCCGACAAGTCCGAAGCGGCCAATCGGCCCGTTCCCGTCCTGTACCAGGATTAATCCCGAAATCGCCGCCGCTGCGCCGGCCGCCGCTTGCTGTACCGAGGCGTTCACGCTCATAAAGCCCCCGCGCTGACCCGGAGTCGTGCTGCCCGAGATGATCGTAATGGCGGGAACGAACCGGCCAGAGACGAGCACCATGAACAGCGTAGAGCAGCAAAGCGTCAGCCACACCGGCAACGGTGGCATATTCGTAATCAGTAGGATCGGTACGATCGAGGCCGAGCAGATGAGGTAGTAAACCCGGTGCTTTCCGAACCGGTCCGCCAACCGCCCAAAGAGTTGCGAGGTGAAGAACGTGGCGCCTCCCCCGCACAGGTAGATGAGTGGCAGCTGGCTTTCCCGGAGCCCCATGTTGCTAACCATGTACGGGCTCATAAATGGAATCACCGTGAAGCCGCCCAGCATGATCATCGCGGTGAGCGAGAGGGCGCGCAGGTGGTTGCGGTCGGACACGATGCTAAGTAATTCCTTCAACGGGTCTTTATTAACGGCCAACAAATGCGATGTGATCGACGGCATGACCTTGAGCATCACGATCCATACGATGGCGCCCATCGCCGCAAGACCGACGAATGGCGCGTGCCACGACAGCAGGTTGGCGAAGTATAGGCCTATGGGCACGCCGATTAC
>JAYUBV010000300.1:0-5996 GCA_043740655.1 Pseudomonadota bacterium
AGCGGCACGCTAGCACCCGAGGGGAAACGCGCCAAATTCATGCAAAGCGGAACCTGCTGGCCGGGCTTCGAATCGATGGGATTCGAGTGAAATGAACTAAAGGCCGTCGCCTAGTGTTTGCGTTTGAACTCGATGTTCAAGCGGACCAGCGTTTCGGCGTAGGCGCGGATCTTGAAGCGAATACCCGTCTCTTCGTAGGCCTCGGCCACCACCAACGCATTTCGCCGAAGCTCGCCGACCAATCCATTCTTGTCGTCGTAGGGAATCAAGACTTCCGCTTCGGCCAAATCGTCCGTTAGCGCGGCGCGAATGATCCGCTTTAGGCGATCCACGTCATCGGGATTGCGGGTCGACATGCGAATGGCGTCGGGAAACTCGCGCGCCAAAAGCGCGGTCTCCACGACATTCAGACAATCCACTTTATTTAGGATTAGCCGCGAAGGAATTGCCCCCGCATTGATCTCTTTCAACACCGTCTTAGTCACTTCGAACTGTTGACGAAACGAAGGGTCCGACGCGTCGACCACGTAAAGCAACAGCGTGGCATCCGCGGCCTCGTCGAGGGTAGACCGGAAAGAGGCTACCAAGTCGTGCGGCAATTTCTGAATGAAACCCACGGTGTCGGAAACCAAAATCCGAGGATAAATATCGGGCTGCATCGCGCGCACCGTCGTATCTAACGTCGCAAAAAGTTTATCGGCCACCAGCACCAGGTTCCCGGTTAGGGCCCGCATCAACGAAGACTTTCCGGCATTGGTGTAACCCACCAGCGCCACACTCAGCTGGTTCTGCCGACGCTCGCGGCGGTGAAGCTGATCCGCGCGAATGTCTTCCAGTTCGTGCATCAGCTCAGCGATGCGATCGCGACTACGTCGTTTATCCAGCTCGTACGTGGTTTCGCCGGCCCCCTTGCCGCCTATCCCGCCGCCCTGACGATCGGCTGTGCCGCCGGTCGCCCGCAGCCGCGGCGCCAGATATTTTAAGCGGGCAATTTCGACCTGCGCCTTTGCTTCGCGAGTTTTCGCGTGGCGGGAAAAGATTTCTACAATCACGCCGGTGCGATCGAGCACTTCGGCGCCGGTAGCCTCTTCCAAGTGCTTCAATTGATTGGGAGAGAGCTCCTGATCGAAAACGATTTTGCCAGCGAGCTGATCGGGCGCTAGCGCCTCCTCGAGATCGGCATCAAGATCATCCACCTCTTCGATCTCTTCCTCAAAATTCTTACCGCCGCTGAACGATTTGACCTTACCGGTACCGCCGGTCAAGCGGGCCAGCTCACGCAACTTACCGGACCCTACCGCGGTGGCGGGAGACGGTGTCTTGCGCCGTTGCACCATGGTGCCGATCACTTCGTAGCCCAACGTCTGGCAAAGCCGCTTCAGCTCCGCCAACGACGACTCGACCTCTTCGTCGGACACGTTGGGCGTTTGGACACTGACTAAGATGGCTTTTCGATTGGCGGTCACTCTAGGACAGTCTCACAGTTTTGGCTTGAGCTCGAGCGACATCGTGCCCCGGATCATTTTTTGGAAGTCGGTAATGGTAGCGCGGGTGCCTTTGCGCGGCGACTTTACGCGGAAATACATGAGGTCGGAGTTGGTTTGCGGGTCAACGTCCACCTCGGTGTACTGGTCGGAGTTTCCCACGTCGACCGCGGCCGCCTGCACACGGTAACGGGTACCCGCTTTAAGCACGTGGCCCGACGGAAACGTGTCGACACCGAAGTTCGTAAATGGGCTGTGGCGCCAAAAAAAATGCGCGCCGCCCTTATCGAACGGATAAAAGTTCGCGTGGTAAAGCTCTTCCGTCATCGGCGCGTAGTCCGCCACCAACGTCAGCGATCGCGTGCCTCCCACCGGCGTATCGCGCAACACCACTAGCTCGGATCCGGGTCGCAACTCGGAAACGTAGACCGGGCCGGCCGAGGGATGCCCCGGTACCCGGTTGAGCGACAAGCGGTAATTGTCCGAGATGGTGTTCGCGTAGGATTGCTCATCCGAACGGTAGCCCCGGTATTTTCGTGCGTTGAGAGCGCGGGCCCGATCGCTATCCCGGTCGCCCTGGCGTTCGGTGACCGCGTAAAGGATCTCGTGCGTCACGAGCGCCAGCTGATTTGCCAGATTCAAGGGGGCCAAGGTCCGGCCTTGGTGATTCACCGTTTTGCTCCATCCTGCTTCGGCGACTCTCACGAGATTCGCCTCGCGCGAAGCGATCATGAACTTCACGTGGTCGGGCAGCGGCGAGTTTGCGTCGTCGGTAAGTTTCAAGGGCGCGCGAACCATAACCCATTTCAGTGACCGAAAGGCTCCGATTTCTTGCGGACTGGGCAGCTGATTCACGAGCGCGATCGAAAGCTGGGTCTCTGGCGTGAAACAGGTGTCGCACACCTGCGGTAGGGCCCGGCCGAACATGTAATTATTCTGTGAACTGCTTTTGAGCAGGTAACCGTGCAGCGATGGCAATCCGGGCCCGTCTACTACGTGCCGCTCCACGATGCCGCCTTTCAACACTAGCTTCACCACGCGATCCGAGCCTGTCGTGATGGGCGAAACGTACTGCTGCCGTTCTCCCCAGTTCACTTCCGGTCGAGCCTCCAAGCCATGCTCCACGAGATCCAAAAGAAAAATGCCGTCGCCCACTACGGCGCCAATACCGCCGTGCGAGCCGCTACCGGCAAATCCGGTGGCAGACGCTAAAGCGAGGGTCAAACTCAAAAGTTTAGTTTTCATTTTTTCGGGATCCTTTTTTCTGTAACGGGAATAAAGCAAGGCTCAGTTCATAAACGCGGACGCGATGGCCGCCTTCCAGAAAGACGCTAAGCTCGTCGCGGAAAGCGGCAATCCTGCGCTTCGCCTCGGGCAGCCGGCGCGGATCGATGGCCATGGTGTAAGCCGTATGGCTGCGCACTTCAATCGGCACCTCCTCGAGGGCCACGATCGCTTTCTCTAAAATCTGTTTTTGCCGGCGGCGTAATGCCGGCGTGGTGAGGTGCTGATTCGCGGTATCGAGCGTTTGATCGGTCTTACGCAGTTTCCGCCCGTCTTTGCGTAGCAGGCCAAGCTTCAGCAGCCGTTCCACCGCCAGCTTCGCTTCGAGCGCCGAAATTCCGAGCTGAGCCGCAATCCAGCGCGGGTCCGTTTTCGCGGACGCGGTGAACGTTAATTCCAGAATCGCGTAGTGGTACCAATCGGCGATGGCTCGAAAGGCGTCGTTGTCTAGGGCCCGCGCTTCGCTGGCGGGGAACGGCTCGGCCGCCGCGAGCTCCGGAAATGCCTTGCTTTGGCGCGCCTCGGCCAGCGACCGCCAGAAGCGTTTTTCATCGGCGGGAGCCAAATCCAGTGCGCGAAGCATCTTTTTCGCCAAGGGCGGGCTGGGGTGCACCTTGCGCGACAATACGCGCGACACCGCCCCCGGATCGATCTCCATCGCCCGGGCGAAGGCCCGGAGCGAGTAGCGAGGGTTACCACGGCAACGCCGCTCCATCTCCCCCTGCAGGGCTTGCAAATAATAGGTGTTCGGCTCCATGCCCTAGGCTTAACAACGAAAAACGCGCCGTTCTAGCTATTTAACTACAAGCTGTTGTTGGCGGTAACAACAACAAGCGCTGGTAACTTTCATTGGATTCCTCGCCTAAATGCTCCGGCGCGCCAGGTAAAAACGACGCCCTGTTGTAGAAGGGCCCATGCGCAGCTACCCCCTGCTTCTCTTGCTCACTTTTTGGCCCCTTTTTGGGTTTTCCCGTGAGGCCAGACAACTGGTTTTTGTCCTTTCCGGCGGTTTTAATTCCTGTGAGGGCTCGGCCCGAATCGGCGGGACCTTTAGGGAGCACCTACGTGGACTGGTGGAGTCGGTCCCGGCCTGCCGCAACCTACCGGTCAAGTATGTATCCACCTGTTACGGGGGAAAGTTGCCGGACGTATCGGGGCTTAGCAAGCTGGATAACTGGCGAAATGCGGAAAATTTTTTGAGGAACCAACTCGAGCATTCCGAAAAAGAGGACCTGCTCTTTAACGTGGACGGCGTGTATTTTGATACCCAAGGGAAGTTGAAATTCTTCCGCGTCCCGGGTCCCACGGACGGTGAGATTGCCGTTCTGGTTCAACGAATCCGGGATCGAGTGGTGCGGTACCTGACGAAGAAGGGCTACAGCATAGATGATTTTTCCGAAGACCCCTTTGCCTTCGAACAGCCGGTCATGGCGGAGTTGGCCGGAGCGTCGATTCAAAGTCGGATTGCGCTCGGAGAAAGGGCCGGGCAAAAAGTCAGACGAGTTGGCAACGATGTTCCCATCGGTGATGTGTACCGTATCGGAAACCGCTCGGCCGTCTGCGATGGTTTCAGTCTTCACGCCAACGTCAAAATCGAAGGCCCTGACCGAGATAAATTGGAAAAGCTTTGCCGCTACACGGCTAGGCCGCCGGTGGCGCTGGAGCGATTATCCGAAACCGGAGACGGGAAAATTCTCTATCGGTTAAAGACTCAATACTCCGACGGCACGACCCATGTACTTTTTGATCCAATGGAACTGGTCGAAAAGGTCGTGGCGCTCATCCCACCGCCAAGGGCGAACCTACTCAGATACCACGGAGTCTTTGCTCCGAATTCTAAAGACCGAAAGAGGATCGTTCCGACATTGACGAGTGACTCGGCTAAAAAGAAACAAGAGCGCCCGAACAGCAGTTGGTCGGATCTCTTAAAGAGATCCTTTTCCGTCGATGTAATGCTCTGTGGGTCGTGTGGTGGAAAAATGAGGTTCGTTTCCCATATCGAGGAGCCGGTGGTCGTGAAACGAATACTCGGCCATCTTGGGCTTCCTACCGAGGCGCCACAGCTTTTCCCAGCACGAGCACCACCACAGATGGCGATGTTCGAAGTGCCACCCACAGAAAACGATGAGTTTTACCAACCGTCTTTCGATTGAAACAGCTCGACGCAATGGACCCGTTCGCCTTGGCGCCCCAAATCCGGCAAGATTACCGCTTAATATTCCATCCGTAGAGGGAGTCCCTACCCCCCCAGCCCCTTTTGCGCGGGTTTCGGGCAGATTGCTCACCTAACGTCGCATAACTCGCCTTACCCTGATCGAGCCGATGATAAAATCATGCGGTTATCCGACCTATCCATCCGTCTCGAAAATTATGCCACGAAGAGCATCTCGGCCAACTTCGAAGGAAAACAGGCCCGCCGTTTTTATTGCAGCTTCAACACCGCTTTTAAAGAGTGGTACAACGAAAACTACATGGAAGATGTCACCGTGGGGCTTTTTGAAACCCTCGTCGAAGCCTCGTTCACTTTGAAATATTAAGCTTAATTACTTTGTGCAATGCCAGGCGGTTCCTTCGCCGCAGGAAGCGGAGGAGCCTGGCGTTGGATTTTCCAGCGGCGGCAAGCCTAAAACGGGATCGCGCGTTGAGGTTACTTTGCGGGTAGTCGCTGCGGTAGCGGTGGCCGCGTTACTGGCGGCCGATGCCGGAGGCTTCGCACACGCTGATATGAAGATTATAAGTAGAGCAAAAAGTAATTTTGATTTCATAGGCCACCTAAATTTTTACACCGATTACATCGGATGCTGAGCAAAAAACTGAAGAACTAGCTCGCTAGTGTTGATTCCTTCACTAGGCCCAAACCACTCGTGAACGCCGCCTGAAACTACGACCATCTGCACCTGTTCATTTGCGGCGCACGAAGGATTGCCATATCCCGTGGCGGCTCCGTTGTGCCCGATGACTTGCGGAGTCGTATCGGCGCAATGGTTAATTTTTGACCAGTGCTTAAAATTATCGAACGCCGATATGTTCGTAACCGGGCAAGTCACCCCTGTGCCCCCTCGAAACAAAACACAAGGGTCGGCGTCACCGTATAACGTTAAGATCGAAACTGACCGTTTGGGGGCGCAAGCGAAGGTTGAGGCGCCACCGACCGTTTCTATTTCACCGTTAGGACCCACCACCGAAGCTATGGCGGCAATCTTGTCGCTGAGTGCGCACGCCGCACGC
>JAYUBV010000301.1:0-18062 GCA_043740655.1 Pseudomonadota bacterium
CTACCAACGACAGCTAAAGCGTAACCGCCGGGCGGAGGGGAAGTTCTGAGGTGTCCCACTTCCCGAGCGACAGTGGCTCGGGCGTTTCGATTTGCCACGACCCGGTGTGCTCGGCCAGCGACTGCAACAGGCCTAGGTGGATCGAGTGGCCGCCGCGGAAGCTGACGAACTCACCCTGAATGTAAGATCCGCAAAGCGCCAAGTCGCCCAGAGCGTCTAGCAGCTTGTGGCGCACGCACTCGTCGAGGTACCGAGCCCCTTCGGGATTTAAAATTTCTTTTTCGTCGAACGCCAGCACGTTCTCCAGCGAAGCTCCCTGGGCGAGATTCATCCGTTTCAAATGCTCCACGTCGCGCAAAAAGCCGAACGTGCGGGCTTTGGAAACGTCGTCGAAAAAGATCTGCGGCACTACGTCGGTCGCGTAGGTCTGCTGGCCGATGAGCGGATGCGGAAAATCGATGGAGGTGGTTAGGCGCAGCGATTCGCGCGGCAGCAGTTCGCAGATAGCCCCCTTCGCGTAGTACTTAATCGGCTTCTTCACCTTGAGTACCGGGGCGGTAAACGGCTGGAACTCAAAGCCCGCCTGCTGGATCGCGGTGACGAACGGATAGGCGCTGCCGTCCAAAATGGGAACCTCGTCGCCGTGGACGAAGACGGTCACGTTGTTCAAGCCGGCTCCGTAGAGCGCCGCCATTAAATGTTCGACCGTCGCTACGTGGACTTTGGGCGTTTCGAGGTGACCGACCGTGGTCGCCAGGTTGGTATTGATCACGTACTCGAACCTTGCCGGAATCGGTTCAGAGCCCGGCATGTCGGCACGAACAAACAAGATGCCTTGGTTGGCCGGTGCCGGCCTAAGCTCGATTCGGCATACCTTGCCCGAATGGAGACTGACCCCCTCGAAAAACAAAGGGTGCCGTAAGGTTTTCTGAACGAGGTAGAAATCGCTGCGCTGAAGAGCTCCGTTTTTCATGTGCCGAATTGTCTATGCAACCAGAGTGCCTTCTTCCGCAACTCAAAAATCATGAACAGTTTCCAAGGGGCCTTGTGTCATTTTGAACAGGGGTATGGTCAAATAACACACACCTCGCGTCTTCGCTGTGGAGCACTCGCCACAGGGGCGATGAAAAGGTAAACTTTTAAGCCTATGAGTCGAGCCACCAAGATTGTCATCCCAGTTGCGGGTTTGGGAACGCGTTCCCTCCCATTCAGTAAAGAAGTGCCCAAAGAGATGTTGCCGATCATTGATACTCCGACGATTCACTACATCGTGAAAGAGGCCGTCGACGCCGGTATGGATCAGGTCATCTTCGTGACCGGACGCGGTAAGCACGCTTTAGAAGATTATTTCGACTACTCGCCTGCCCTGGAAAAAACACTACGCGATCGCGGCAAGGATCGAATGGCGGAGGAGCTTCACGCGCTTGGCAAGATGGTCGACGTGCAGACGGTCCGCCAGAAGGAGCCGCTCGGTTTAGGGCACGCCATCTTCTGCGCCCGTCACCTGGTCGGCGACGCCCGTTTCGCGGTGGCGCTCGGCGACGAGATTTATCCCGGCTGGGGTCCTCATCCCGGCATGTCTCCTCTACGGCAACTGAACGAAATTGCAGCCCACAGCAAGAAGTCGCTGGTATCCGTGCAGCAGGTCCCTAAGGACAAGACGTCGCTCTACGGTATCGTCGACGTAGGCAAAGAAAAGGTCGGCCAAGATCCGGTCGCCGTGAAATCGGCGGTGGAGAAGCCGCATCCCGATAAAGCGCCAAGCCAGTTCGCCATAGTGGGGCGTTATTTATTTGGACCGGAGTTGTTTGGACTGCTCGCTAAGACCAAACCGTCACAGGGTGGTGAGATTCAGCTGACCGATGCGATGGATCAGTTGGCGCGTCAGGGCAATCTGGAAGCTGTCGCGATCCAGACTTCACGCTATGATGTAGGCAGTGCCGCCGGCTACGTGCAGGCGGTGGTGGATTCTTCGCTATCCCGTCCCGGTCTTGCGACCGAAATCCGGGACTATCTCAAGGGGCTGAAATGATATTGAACTCGAGAACTCCTTTTTTCCTCACGCTCGCCTGCGCGGCGATGATCGGTGGAAACGCGTGGGGCTTTATCCCCGGGCTCACCAACATGGTGAAAGAAGTTCTCGAAGGGCGAAATAGCCGCCCGTCGTACATCCAGATTCGCCACCGCGTGCGGCAGGGGGATCAGTTTAACGAAGTGGACGAGCAAATTTTTCAGGAAAAGGGACGCACGCAGTTCGCCTGGAAGGCACGCGGGCAGAGTTATTCCGGAACGCGTACGCGCGATGGTTACTCCTTTGATTCGGACAAACGGATGGCGTCGAAGTCAGCGGTGTTCCTGCGCTACTTTTTAAGCACGTCGTCGGAAGAGCTACTCAGCACCCTCGTGAACGAAGGGTTCGTGCGCCAGACGCAGACCCAAGCCTACAAAACCGGTTTCCTCATGGAAGGCGACCCGTCGACGTGGAACCTGAAAGAAAATTTTCTGATTCAGCCCGATATTTTTATGGTTCGGCTGCCGGTCGATACCGCGATTGTGGTGGTAGGCACTGGGGGGGAAGACGCGCGGATGGTGTTCTTCGACGACAATCTCCGCGGCATCCGCCGTTTCGAGTGGCGCGATGGCGGTAAAATTCACGCGTGGAACTTCGCCCATTTCGCCGAATTCAAGAATCTGGGGCGCCACCCGAAGCTGATGAATTTCGAAGTCAACGGTCAGGTCCAGGTGGAGAGTTCGCTGGTCAGTATTTTGGCCCCCGACGCCCGTAAGCAGCCTAAGCCTATGCGATCCAATGCCTCAATTGGCGGCGATGACGAGCAGCTCATCGACGTGCTATTGAGCTATCGATGATTGCCGACGTTGCGGTCTCGGTTCCGTTACCGCAGACTTTTCATTACCGAATTCCCGACGAGCTTGCCGACAGCGTCCAGATTGGTTGCGTCGTCGAAGTGCCGTTTGCGCGCCGCAAGGCGCTGGGCGTCGTGCTCGGCCGTCCCGAAAAGTCCGACTATCCCGAAGAGAAGCTAAAGGCGATTACCTCCGTCATTTCCGCCCCGCTTTTCGATACCGAGTTGCTGCCGTTTTTCCGTTGGCTCTCCGATTACTACTGCCATCCGCTCGGCGAAGTTCTCGCCGCCGCCTTGCCGCGTCAGGTTTTGATGGCGGCGGCGCCTAAGCGTAAGGTGGCGAGCAAATCGATTGTGGAGAGCCCCGAGGTAGCCGAGGCTCCATTGGCCTTGACCGACGAGCAGCGGGCGGCCCTGACGGCCATCCTGGACGTGGGCGATACCCGTCCGCAGCTCCTCCACGGCATCACCGGCAGCGGTAAGACCGAAGTTTATTTACAGGCACTCGACGAATTTCGACGTAGGGGGCAGGGGGCCATCGTGCTCGTGCCCGAAATCTCGCTGACTCCGCAATTGCTTTCCCGTTTCGCGCGGCGTTTTCCCGGCGAAGTGGCCGTCTGGCACTCCGACCTGACGCCGAAGGAACGCAAGCAGGAATGGCTGCGCCTGGTTTCAGGCCAAGCCAAGGTCGTGGTCGGCGCCCGCTCCGCGGTGTTTGCCCCCGTAAAAAATCTGGGCCTCATCATCGTCGATGAAGAGCACGAGCCGTCGTACAAGCAGGAAGACTCATTCCGTTACCACGCGCGCGACGTGGCCGTGCTGCGGTCCCACTTCTTTAAGTCACGCGTGATTCTCGGGTCGGCCACCCCGTCGATGGAGTCGTTCCTGCAGGCGAAGCGGAAAAAGTACAACCACCTACGGATGACCACGCGGGCGACCAAAGCCTCGTTGCCCACCATGAACCTCGTCGATCTCAAGAGCGAAACGGAACGCTTCGAGATGGATGACGGCAAGCGCGTGTCGTGGCTCAGCCAAACGCTGGTGCGTGAGCTACGCAGGAATTTGGAGAAGAAGGAACAGTCGCTATTGTTTCTGAACCGTTTGGGCTACTCGACCTTTTTGATCTGCCGCGACTGCGCCCACACCTGGCGTTGCAAGCTATGCGAAGTCTCGCTGACCTATTATCGGTCTTCACTGACCCTTAAGTGCCACTATTGCACGAGCGAGTTCCGCAGTCCCAATCTGTGCGACATGTGCCAGGGCAAGAACTTGGACACGGTCGGTTTGGGCACCGAGCAGGTGGAATCGACGATTAAAGAGCTATTTCCCACGGCGCGGATCGCGCGCCTCGATCGCAGCGTGGTCACCACGCGCAAGCAGCTTGAGGCCACGCTGAAACAAATTGCCGACGGGGAGGCCGACATTGTGATCGGCACGCAAATGTTGGCCAAGGGGCACGACTATCCGGGCATCACTTTGGTCGGAGTGCTACTCGCCGATGCTACGCTGAACTTTCCGGACTTTCGCGCGGAGGAACGCACCTACCAGCTCATCACGCAGGTGTCGGGACGATCGGGCCGCGGAGGCAAACCGGGCCGAGTTTACCTGCAGACCTACAACCCGGCCCACCGATTGTTCGAATGGCTCGACGAAAACCGACAGATCGATTTCTTCCAGCACGAGCTCGACCTGCGCGAGAAGCACGGGTTTCCCCCGTTCGCGCGGCTGGCCCTGATTCGAATGAACGACGTGGATCCGAAACGGGTGGAAGGTTACGCCAACGCCCTGTTCAATTTTGCGACGCGGGTCAAGGAGCAGCATAAGCTTGACGTCACGCTGCTCGGCCCCTCGGAATCCCCGTTGTTGAAGCTGAACGGCAAGTGGCGTTGGCAGATTCTGGTGAAGGCCACGAGCGTTAGCCAGCTACAAAGCTTACTCAAATCCCTGCAAAAGAAGGTACTCGACGATAAGACGCGGGTAGCCATTTCGTGGGACGTCGATCCGCAGCAGGTCCTCTGATAGAATTATTGAAGAAGTTCTCCTTTCCGCTCTGCGCAAATCCATGGGGCAAAAAATGAAAATCGGTTTTAAAATCGTCAGCGTATTTGTGTTGCTCTCGTGCGTAAGCGTGGTTGCGAACGACAATATCTCCCAATCGCAGGCGGACGACGAGCGCGTCAGTGAGACGGTGGTGCGGAATAAAATTTTCTACAAACCCGGCAAGCTGGAGCTATCGCCGGTGCTGGGCATTATCCCCTTCGACTCCGTGGTGAGTCACTTTTTGGCGGGTGGACGCCTGACGTGGCATCTGTCGGATCATTTCGGTTGGGAAATTCTAGACGTTACGTTGGCTTTGCCGTCCGTCACCGATTATGCCCGGAACCTCGTTAAGAACGACGGTATTTCAAACCTGCAGGCCAACAAGTTGCGCCTCATCCTGGGCACTAACTTGCTTTACTCGCCGATGTACGGAAAATTCCGGTTCATCGGCAACAGCATATTGCATTTCGATATCTACGCAGTGGGCGGATTGGGCTTTACCAACACCGAGGTCGTACAGCTAGTCGATGTGCCGGGCTCCGCGCCGCAGGAAAACATCCTGAAGAAGACCTGGGACCCAACGCTGAACTTCGGCTTTGGATTTAAATTCTTCCTTACGGACGTGGCCGGGCTGCTCATCGACTTCCGCGACTACTTCACCTACTCCGAAGCCTACGGAAAAAAGCGGCTCGCCAGCCACTTTGGCGCCAACGTAGGGCTCTCCATTTTCATCCCGCCGTTTTGATTGCGGTGCGGCTTGCCGAACGACCCATTTTCAGGAAGACTCGCCGCATTATGAGCGATGCCAAGTTGTCTGATTTATTTAAGGTTTATCACGACTTAGAGAAGACTCTCACCCAACTGCGCAAGCAGGCGGAGAAGCGCTTGCATCGTGATATGCCCATCGACGTGAAGAAGCTAATTCGTCAGCTCAACCGCTCGAAACAGCGGCTCGAACGGAAGATCGGCAACACCATCCTCCTCGAAAAGCAGGAGATGCGCCGCCGCTTTGACGGTGTGGTCACGACGCTAAAACGCGCCGGCCGTTCCGTTCAAAACTGATTGTCGTTGCGAGCGTAGCGACCGGGCGGACGCCAGGCGAATCCCGTTGCACGAGATCCAACGGCGTTGCTCCTCATTCCACGGGATTGTTCGTACGCCGGGCGTCCGCCCGACTCGCAATGACTACCTACGCGTTTTTCTTCTCCGGCCGCATCAGGTAGATGCCGAGCACGATCGTCGCCGCGATCTGGATCAGCGATAGGATCTGTCCCATCGTAAGTCCGGCGACCAGGTAGCCCACCTGGGCGTCCGGTTCGCGGAACATTTCGCCAATGAAACGCGACACGCTATAGCCGATGAGGAAAACCAGCGAAATGGCGCCGTTGCGTTTCAGGCGGTTCTTAAGCAGCCACAGCAACGCAAACAGCGCGACGCCTTCCAGTGAAAACTCGTACAGCTGCGACGGGTGGCGGGGTTCCGGTCCGCCGTCTTTAAAAATCACTCCCCACGGCAAGGTCGTCACCCGACCCCATAGCTCACCATTGACGAAGTTACCGATGCGACCCATGGCGAGCCCCGTCGGTGTGGCCAAAGCCATGGCGTCCCCCAAATTCCAAAACGGAATTCCCCGCTGCCTTGCCCATAGGTACGCCGCCGCCATCACGCCGAGCATGCCGCCGTGGAAGGACAGCCCGCCCTTGTAGATTTGGAAAACGTAGAGAGGATCGGCAAACATGGCGCGCGGATCGTAGACGAGGCAGTAAATGAGCCGGGCGCCAATCACGCAGCCGATCAGCAGCCACACGATGAGCTGGTCGACGTCCTCGGAGGTGAAGAGAAAGCGCTCTTCTTTAGAGAGCTTCTTAAGGATCGCCCGCCCCACCATGAATCCGCCGACGTAAAGCAGCGAATACCACCGAATCTGAAAGGGTCCCCAGATGTGCCAAAGTACCGGGCTAATGTCCGGCTGATGCCAGTAGTTCATGTGGAATAAAGCGTAAGCTGAAAACAGTGAGGTGACAATTAACGGCTAGTCGATGGCAACCATTCCGTATTCCACTAGTCCGCAACGCGTCGAATACGGCCACCCTCGTGGCACGGCTCCTGCTCTAGTAAGACGCAAATCTCTCGTGGAAAGCGGAGCGTAAGTGGATTGTGGAGTGAAACGCGGAACGTGGGTACTGGTGTCGCTGGCCTTTTTGGCTGGATGCTCCAATACGCTTCCTTTGGGCGCGGTGTCCGTAAGGGTGATTCAGCCCGTGTCGGGACAGCGATGTGTGAACCGTATCGCCCCGGTCCAGCTCGACACCATGCAATCGCTCGCCACGCTGTCGGGCCGCATCGGCAAAGTGGTACTCTTTAACGGCGATATCGATTCGAATCCCCAGACGTTGCAAACCGGGGCCGGATTTTTCTCTATCGATGCCAAGTTCATCAAAAGTTCCGAAGGCTACCTGGCCTCGGACTACCGCAGCTTGCTGGGAGCTAGCCTGTATTACGCCGCCGAAACTGGCCAAAAGATGCACGCCCGGTTGAATCCGGCCGCCGACTTTTTACAGAACGACCCTACTTTCGCGTCCCGCACAATCATCATTGCCGACGCTCACCGCGTCGACAGGTCCGGTGGCCCCTACGTGACCGATAACGCCGAGTATTTTCCGCAAAAAAAGCCGGACGGTACGTTGCTGAATTATTTAATTAGCTATCCGAACAACGAAGTGTCGGAGATGCCGCTGGGTTTGAATCTTGGCATCATGGTGCACGAGTATACCCATTTAGTTTTCAGGAACCTTTTCCGCGATCGCGACCAAACGACCGATCCGGTGAGCGAGATGGCGTTGGCCGCTGTCGACGAAGGGCTGGCGGACTACTTCGGTTACCTTGCCAGCGGTGACCCCGCCTTTTTTCAGTGTTCCTTTCCCGGAGAAAATCGAGATTTGTCCAAGACGAAGGAGCTGACGCCGGAAATTTATGCCGCCATGCAAAGCGGCACCAACTACGATTCGCACGAAGGCGGGGCCGTGTTCGCCGCAATCAATTACCAAATTGGACTCAAGATCGGTGCGGAAGAGAACGGTAAGCTCCTCTCCTTAATGATGAGCACCTTAAGTTCGTGTTCGGACGTAAAGAAAGAGTCTGGGTACAGTTTTTCGTTCCAAGCCCTTGCCCGTTGCCACCTTCAGGCGGCCGGTGGGCGTGCTTCTACCCTGCAACAAATTTACAATCAGTACCTGAAAGCGGGAGGTTCGCTGTGAACTTTCGTTTGATGGTGCTCGCGTTATTATTCGTGGTTCCGTCGTTCGCACGTGCTCCGCGGTACGCTCGGGCCGGGCAACCCCTTCCGCTGATGCCGTCGCGGGGAGTAAGCGCCCCGGAGTCTAAGGTGGCCGCTTACCGCGCGGCTAGCTTGGTGCCCGACAGCACGTTGTCGTCGCCGACCCCCAAAGAAAAGAAATCTAAACTATCGGCTCTGGGAATCGGTTTTGAGATTGGCACCATGGGCCGCGCCAATAAGACCCAGAGCGATCTGGCTGGTTTGCAGCTCTTCATCGGCGGACGTTTCTTTTCCCGCTTTGCCCTCACCGAAGATATTTTCGTGGTGCCGTCGCTGGGATATTTTCAGAAACGGGAATCCAATGGCAGTGCCGGCGTGACCCAGCACATTTTAGAAGCGGGAGTGGGTGGATACTACGCCGCGTGGACCGGACACAAAGCTCGTCTGATGGTGGGCGGCGTGGCCCGGGCCGAATACGGCATTTCGCAGATAAGCGCGTTGAATTCGGATTCCGCTTCCGCCTCCGAGTTTCGTTTTCGCGCCGGACCGGCCTTGAATCTAGCGGTAGGGATTTCTCCGGACTTTAGTTTCGTGACGGACATCGAAGCGGGAATCGCTTTGGGCTCCACGGTCGGCGTACAACCCGGCATCGCCGCCGGGTTAATTTACTACTTACCTTAAGCGACCTGGCGCTCGTCGGGGATGCCGTTCTTCTTGCGCCATTCTTCCTTCTGCGACTGGGTCCAGATATCGCGGGTGATGGCGGAAATGCCGATCACTTGGTTGAATCCGTCGCGCACGGGATTGAGCATCATCGACAAGTTGATCGCTTCGCCGGCTTTGTTGCGACCAGTGAGTTTGCACTTCTGCGAATCGGTGGTCTTGGCCTTTTCGAGGCTGGCGTTGGCATCGGACTTACAGTCGTCGTAGAAAATAGTGTTGAAGGGTTTACCGATAATTTCCCGTTCGCGGTAGCCAAAGATGCGTTCGGCCGAACGGCTCCAGGCGCCGATGTTGCCGTCCAGTTCGATACCGATGATGCCGTCTTCGATGGCGTTCAGCAATGTCCCCAGACGGGATCGAGTTTCCCCGGCACGCAGCGAAAGGAATACGAAGAGGGCGAATAAGGCTTCGAACGTAAACACCACTTCCGGCAGGTAACTGCGGTAAGCGTCGTACTCCGTCTGCGTGGGACGCACGCGTACAAACCAGTGCACGCCATCCAAAGTTACCGATGATATCTGTGACTCCGCCCGACGCGTGCTGCGCATGGCGCCCGGGGTGATGAAAATCTCTTCGGCCCCGGCGGTGACCGAGATGGCGTAACGCGGGGAAGAGTAGGTGGCCAGCGCATTGGAGATAAAGGAGCTCGCGTCTAGCGAGGCAACGAGGTAGCGGCCGTGATTGCCGCTGCTCGTAACGGGAATCGCAAACTCGATGATGGCGCCTTTGTCCCCCTCCCTGCGAAAGAAGCGGGTTTTGGAGCGGGCGTAGTGGGCGAAAGCATCCTGCTTACCTACCGGCGAGAAAACGTTGGCGCCGCGGCCGGTGGAAATTAGGCGTGACCAGTTCCCGTCTTTTAGTTCCGTCCCCATCAGGAAAGGACGATCGAAAAAATAGCTCTTCATCTCCTTGTCCCAGGCTTCACGCCCGATGTCGCCGCGATCGCTCAAATCTTGCGCCAGGCGGGTGGCCGACGAAAACTCCTGCTGAAGGCGAATCTCGAGAAAACGGGAGAAGTGCGAGCTGTAAATGCTGGCGGAGCGAGCAATAGCCATCTCTTCGCGCGACACCAGCGTCTGCCACTGGCCAACGGCGTAGATGAACGCGCAGGTTCCGGCGACGGCGGAAATCCAACGTGGCGAGAAAATCCCTTCTTCCGCCGCGTGACGGCCCACGAACGCGAGCAGCGCGACGCCGCCCAGAAAAAACGCCAGCGCAGTATTCAACGCCATGGGGACGCTGCCCCAGCGAAATGCGATCTGCACCTGGGCGTAGTGCCCCAGCAGCGCGTCGGCGCCGAAGATCAACGTAAGTACGCCGCAAAGGCCGAGCGCCAAATTCTTGCCGGAAAGTTTTCGGCTACTGCCGGCGAGGATCAGTCCGACGCCAAAGAGTAAGAGCGCCAGCGCCGAGTTAGTGGCCATGCGGCCGGGGTGGGCGCTTTCTAAACGCAAGGTGTGGCTGAAGAACAGCTGGTCGATGCCCGTTTTGGCTTGGAAGAGGTGTTCGAACAGGCTTATCAGTGCGACCACCGCCACCGCCCGCCCCACCCACAGGCACGGCGCCTTTTTGTGGAAGGCTCTCAGCACCAGCGCCAGTCCTCCGGCCAGGAACATAAGGGCGGCGTTGTAGACCATGCCGACGTAACCAGCGTTCATCTCCGTCCAGCTGGGGTGGTGTAGGTGCCACCCGAGTACGGCGAGGAGGCCTAGCACGGCGAGGGCAAAACCACAGAACGTCATTAACGAAGTGGAAATCAAATACGGTTTGATTTTCATGGGCGGTCTCTTCAATTTTTGGGAGGAGTAGGTAAGGTAAGGCTAACCTAATGATACCTGAAGTCGACTGTGACGCATGGAATAAAAAAAGCCGCCCGGGTTGCCTGGGCGGCTTCAAAAGTGTGAATAAGTGGAGCCTTACTAGATCGTGCTGCTCTCGTTACTGGCCGCCGGCTGCGCTTGCTCTTCGCGACGCTCCTCAGCTTCCATCTCCGATTTGCAGTTGATGCAATACGAAGTGACCGGACGCGCTTTCAGGCGCTTAATGCCGATCGCGTCGCCACAGGATTCGCAGACCCCGTACGAGCCATCGCCGATCTTTTTCAAAGCTTCCATGACCTTACCGACGAGTTTGCGCTCGCGATCTTTAATGCGGAGTTCGAAGCTGCGCTCCGACTCCAACGTGGCCTGGTCGTTGATGTCAGGCAAAGCAGGCGAGCTGGCAGGCTGCCGGTCGCGCGCGATATCCGACTGAAGGTCCTTCAGCTGTTTCTCGAGCAAGTGTCTCAGTTTTTCTACTTCGGCTTTTTCAGACTTAGTCATATTCATCAACCCTCAAACCTCATTTTGTCGTTCATTCCCGATCAAAAATCAAGAAAAACCCAGTTGGGATCCGGTTACCCAAACCCTCGGATAGTTAACGGCCGGGGCCATCCCCCGGGTCGTCCCCGACTCTCAAAAAAACTTAGTGGTAACCAGACGTTGTCCTAAGACCAATCTATGTTTAGGGGCACAGATCCAGGGGGAGGAGGCAAGGTCTTGAGCCACCATCTGGTTACCACCTCTACATGGGAAGTTCCGGCCGAAACCGGGGCTTCCCCAACCACTCTTCCGTCCTTTACTGCCCCATTAGCGCCCGAACACCGCGGGGAACCTCGTTCCGCTGCGGGGTCGAACCAGGTGAGGTGTGGGTCGGAGAATAATAATTCGGCATCGGCGGTCCGGTCGGCACCGTAGGTCCGGTGTGGTTAATCGGCACGTAATTGCCTACGGTGGGCGAATTGCCCCCGATTTGCGGCGTAGGCCGGGTTAGCGGGCCCGAGGGGCAAGCGACGCCGGTCACTCCGCCACAGCCGCCCCAGGTGGGGGGTGGGGGAGGATTATAAGTCGTGCGCGGATCGCGCGGCGTATTTGAGCCCGTAGGCGGCGTTCCCGGAGTGACCGGCGTCGGAATGACCGGGCCAGGATTCGTCGGCGGATAAGTCGGTGGATAAGTCGGTGGATAAGTCGGCGTCATCGGCCACGTATTGGGCGGATACATCGGCGTCGTCGGGAACGTCGCAATCGGCGCCGGCGGAAACGGATTCGGATTTACCGGCGGGAAGAACGGTTGGTTCGGATCCCGGGGAATCACGTTACCGAGCCAAGGATCCGTCGGCATCTGGGGAAAGGGAGGGGTAAATGGGTTCAAAGGCAACGGCAACGGCTGATTCGGATCGCGCGGGATCACGCCTAAATTTGGATAAGTCGGATTGGTCAGGCCGATGGGGTTATTCCACAAGTTCGGGTTGTCGTAGCCACCTCCGCAGGGGGTGAGCATGGACGAGCAGTCACCGCCGTAACCCCCGTAACCCCCGTTTGAGCCGTAAGTGGGCACGTAGGATGTCGTCGTAATGTCCACATCGTAAGTGGTTTGGTAGAGGTCGTAGGCCGACTGGTACAGGTTAGAACCACCGGTCTGGTACGCGCCCGACCAGGCCGTATCGTAGCTATAATCATAGCTGTAGCCCGAGTCGTAACTGCTGCTGTAATCGCAGTAATCGCCGCAGGCGAGGCCTAAGGCCGGCATTAGGGCTATGGCTAACAAACTTTTATAAAATACGTTCCGCATAGTTGTTTCTCTTCTTCCGGGCGGGGCTCCCTCAACGAGAACCCACCGAGTCTACGAAGAAGAGCAAAGGGGATGCCACAAACAGAATGCGGCGGGGTTAGGCGGGTACACCGGATGAATACGGGGCGCCCCGCCTTTATTTTCCGGCCGCGTAGCGGTAAATTGGTAGTCAGTAGCCAACCTCGTTCTCATCACAAGCATTTAGCTAACTCGTCCTATAGATTTGGCCCCAAATTTAAGCTATCTCAGGCTACGCTCAATTGGAGACCCTATGCACCGTTACGGCCTTCCCCTCTTGGTCCTCGTGTTGGCTTCCCAGGCGCACGCCACGGTCGATTACGTACCGCTACAGGAGAAGTCCCAAGGGCAATCGCTGACCGGCGGTAACGTGCTGAATGACAGCCTTTTCTCGAACCCGGCGGGCAGCACCTTCACGCAGGTTTACTCGCTGGATGCCTCGATGCAGGGGTTTAATAACTTCGCCGTTTCTATTCTCGATACCAAGACCGAAGGGGTGGGCGGCGGCCTAGCCTATTTCCGACGGGGTATCGACGGGGCCCGCACGCAGGGCGGCCGTATGAATCTGGCCACCCGCATCTCGGACACGATGGGCGTGGGGGCTTCGGGTAAGTACGTGGTCGGTCCGGATTCTACCGGTAAAGAAGTGAAGCTTACCGACGTCGACCTAGGGCTGCTCACCAACTTTCAGCAGCTGGTGATGGGGCTGACGTTACGGAATGCTTTGGGCGGTAACGATTCGATGGATCTAAAACGCGAACTCGCGTTGGGCGCGCGCTTCAACTACAAGAACCAGCTTTTCTTTTCGGGCACCGCGATTTCGACGCGCGGGTTCAGCCCCAATCAGGTCGGGTTCGGCATGGAGTTCGTGTCACCGTATTACTTTGCGCTTAAGGGCGGTTTCTTCTTTTTGCCCAATACGCCGTTTCAATCCTGGACCGGTGGGTTGAGTTTTATTTCGCCCAAACTTTCGCTCCACTACGCGGTCGAGTTTAAGAACCTACTCCGCGGCATGGAACACCAGTTTGGCATGACTTTACTGATGTAATGCAGCCGTAAACCTTCCTTCCCCAACCACAACCTAGTCCCCACCCATGATGAGGCTCACCATGAGACTTTCACGTCTCGGCCTTTTGCTGCCGTGCTTTATTTCGCTCACCTCGTTCGCTTCCAGCGTGGAGTGGGTGCCGAAAGGGCGGCCATTTCCGCTGACCTTCGCCGACCCCAAAGAGATTCGCATGGCGATGCTGTTCGACGGTGGCAGTCGCATTCGCGCGGTCGTGGGAAATTACTTTTCCGTGCTGGGGGTGGACTTGAGTGACGACCCGTTCGTCGAGGAACGCTTTCACCTCGGCATCGAAGGCGCGGGGAACTTTTCACTACGATCGGGACCGGCGGGGTCCTTCCCTCTGGAAACGATGGATGGGCTGTTCGGCCTATTCGCCGAGATGAACAAAGGCGATTTTCAGTACCAATTTCGTTTTACCCACGTCTCCGCACACCTGGGCGACGGCAATCCCGGTGCCCAGCCCATCAAGTACAGCCGCGAGTCGGCGATCGCCCGCGTGGGTTATTCTCCCACGTTGGGGCTGCATTTTTACTCGGGGCTAAGCTCCCTGATCCACAGCCAGCCGGCGCTTCCGGTTTGGGGGATGCAGTGGGGTGGCCACTACTTCATGCCTTGGCGGGTCGGGCGATTCACGCCCTTCACCGCGTTGGACCTGCAGTGGCGGGACGAGGCCGCCGCCGCGAAGTGGTCGCTTAACTATCACCTAGGCATCGCGCTCAATGGGCCCGAAGAGCCGTACCACTCGTTTCGCTTCTTCTATAACTACTTCTCCGGCGCCGATCCGCGCGGTCAGTTCCTGAACCGTCCTTTCACCGCGCACTCCTTTGGCGTGGAAATGCAGATATAACCCGGTCGTTGCGACGGGCTCTTTTGTCATTGCCAGGCGATAGCCCGGGCAGACGCCAGGCGAATCTCGTTGAACGAGATCCAGCCACGAGATTGCTTCGTCGTTGCACTCCTCGCAATGACGACTATGCGCACTCCTCGCAATGACGACTATTTCTCGAAGACGTAGAAGTCGCCGGTTTCCGCTTGGCGAAGCGCGCGGTGAACCGCCTTAACCCGGTCGAGGCTCTCGTGCGAGATTATAGCCTGGCCCGGCGAGGTGAGCAGGTCCACCGTCTTGGGTAACGTGTCGCCGGGCTTAGCACTCACATCCAGGCGCACCATTCCTTCTAGCTTACGCAGCTCTTCCAGGCGGGGTAGGGCGAGCAGCTTGCCGCCTTCGGGCACGATCAGCTGCGGAACCCACGTGTGCTTGAGCCGCCGGCTCGGCCTCTCTTTCCAGCGCTTTAGGAACTTTTCCGGCTCGAAGTAGGCCTCAAAGAAAACATCGATCGGGTTTACGCCGGTGCCGGATTCCACCGCTACGTGCGATCCGCCACCGATTAAGCGCGCGCCGACCTCCACGAGCACCGGCCCACGGTGGGTCATCATGATTTCCATGTGCGAGGGGCCGTTGTCGATTTTCAGCGCGCCCAGAACGTCTTCCGCATAAGCGATCAGCTGCTTGGTGAGCGGATCTTCGAAATCCATTAGCTCGTCGAAATCGTAAATGTTGGACAGGCCGCCTTCGGGACGGCGGATTAGCGTTTTGTGGTAGCGCCACACGTCGGTCACGAGGAACTTGCCGTCCATGCTGATGCCGTCGACCACGTACTCGGTGCCGGGAATGACGACGCGTTTTCCGTTTTCTTCCTTGGTGCCGTTGTTCAAATATTCTTGGGCGAGCAGAGCATCGTTCTCTGCGCCCAAAAACGACACCTTGCCGATAAGCTCCTTCAGAGCTTTTTCTACCTGCTCTTCGTTTTCGCAAATGTAGAGGCCGTCGGTGCCGGCACTTTGGTAAGGCTTTATGACGACGGGAAAGTTCCCTTCGTTTTCTTGCCCGTGCCACGCGCGGAACTCTTCGATCGTGCGAACCAGCCGCTGCCGGATGCCGGGCACTCCGTCCGGAAACCGATCGGTTTTGAACTCTTTGATCCTTTCCTGCATCGTGAATTTATTCCGACGCGCCTGGCTTAGGCGGGTGCCGTTGGTCCGCAGGCCAAGGGCTTCGCTTAACTTGTCGGCCAGCTCTACGCCCATCTCCGAACCGGCAATGACCGCGTGAACGTTCTGCGCCTTTAGCTCGGCGACTAGGGAGTTAAAATCTTCCGAGTAGGGAATGACGTGGACGAAGTCCTTCTCCTTCAAGGCGTACCCTTTAGGCAGCCCTTCCTTGGGCATCACGTGCACGGAATCGATGCCGTGGAGCTTAAAGCGTGGGGCGATGTAGGCGCCCGACGAGACGGCGGCCACGATGGCGACTTTTTTTTGCCGCGCCAGGGTGGCGGCGCACGTAGGCGGGCCGGGCGTAACCGCGGCCAAAGTGGCCTCGGCCGCGAGCCCGATGAATAGTAAAACCCCAAATAATGATCGGCACTTAAGCAATTTGTTCCCATTCAATCCGTTGCTATGCGTTAAGTTTTAAACAAATCAGGGCGTTTCCACAATGGGCTTTGTGGCTTACGCGAAAGTTTTTTCTCAAAGTTGCCGAGAAGTTAGCGTGAGCCAAGAACCAAAAATGGAAGCGCAGTCGCATAAATCCTCGCCGGTCTACCGTTGGTATTATGCGCCGGACTTACCTTGGGTGCTCGCCGCGTTCGCGGTGCTAATGGCGTCCGCCGTAATGGTGGGGGTTCGCTCGTCGAGCTGGGGCGCTAATCTGCAAAAAAAATTCCTGCGTCCCGCCAACTTCGCCGTCCGGCATAAGATGGCGCGCGATCCGGTGCTCGACCCGCGCATCCGCCTCTACTCGTTTGACGAAGCGACGTTTCAGCTAGTTCGTGATTTCGATTTGGCCCCCGCCGATTGGGGAAAAATATTGCAGGGGCTGGTGCCGGAGCAGCCGCGGGCCGTCCTCATTGATTCCGATTTTACGAATATGAAAGGATTGGCCGGTGTCGACGGACTGGCCAAAACGATCAAGGCATTGCCATTTCCGGTAATCGCCGGGGTGACCGCCACCACCGGCACCGTGGATCCCGATCTGGCGTACACGCCGGTGGGCACCGCGTACCAGCTGATCGAATTGTTGCGGACCGGCAAGCCGGGTTTCCCCGACCAATTAGATTCCGTGGCCGATCTGCCGCACCGGCCCGCTACGCTCGTGGGCCCCCCGTCGCCGTTGCGCGAAGCTTTCGCCGCCCTTGGCATGCTCGAAGTTTTTAGTGACGGCATGCTGCCGCTATTCCGTCGGCTCGACCGCGAAACGGTGGTGCCTTCGGCGCCGCTGTTCTTCGCCAAGAAGCGTGGCCTGACTCCGGATGCTAAGGGCAAAAAACAGCCGCATGGCTCGCTGGAATGGCCGGCCTTGAAGCGAATGCTCGATCGGCGCGATCCGTCCTACAAGACCTGAAAAAGCCGAAAACCGCCGATTTTTCGGGCTTAATTTGGAATTCCGGTGTGGCCGGGCGGTCCTATCCCGCGCGGGGCGATTTCTCTATTGTCCGCCCCGATTTGCAGGAAGGCTGAATGACGGCGACGGCCACCAAAGAACCGGCTTCCTTTCGCGCCAACGGCTTGATCGCGATCGTCGATTACGCGGTGTCGTCGCATGCCCGCGCGGTGGCCGTCCTTGTTGTCGCGGCGCTGCTCGCCTTCCTGCCGGGGTTCTTTCAGATACCGCCGATGGATCGCGACGAGGCGCGGTTCGCGCAGGCGACCAAGCAGATGCTGGAGACCGGTGAGTACGTCGACATCCGCTTTCAGGATGAGGTCCGCTACAAGAAACCGGTCGGCATCTACTGGCTCCAGGTCGCCGCGGTAAAAACCGCCGGCGCGCTCGGCGTGCCGGATGCGCAGCAGAAAATCTGGCTCTACCGCATTCCGTCGCTGCTTGGTGGCATCGGGGCGGTACTGCTGACCTACTGGACGGGGCTGGCCTTCGTCTCGCGGCGCGCGGCGCTGCTGGCGGGCCTGATGGCCGGGCCGGTCCTGGCCGAGGACCTGAACGACGCCATCACCCTGGCTTATGAGACCAATCCAACGTTGCAAGCGCAGCGCGCCAGCCAGCGGGGGACCGACGAGGAATATGTCCAGGCCGAGGCCGGCTACCGGCCCACGGTCAGCGTCACCGCCTCCATCACCCACGACGACAACCAGGCGCGCCTGGCCTCGACCCTGCCGGCCACGCCGACCAACACCTCCAGCGCCGTGCTGTCGGTGATCCAGCCGCTCTATACCGGCGGGCGGGTGAGTTCGGCGGTGAGCGCCGCCGAGGCCGATATCCTGGCCGGCCGCGAGGGCCTGCGCCGGGTGGAGATCGGCGTCGTCCAGAGCGTGATCCAGAGCTATCTCGACGTGCGCCGCGACCAGGCGCAACTGGCCATCACCACCGACAACGTCAACGTCCTCAGTCGCCAGCTCGAAGAGACCAAGGCGCGGTTCGACGTGGGCGAGGTGACCCGCACCGACGTCG
>JAYUBV010000302.1:0-1755 GCA_043740655.1 Pseudomonadota bacterium
CGTCGCCATTCTGGTCGGAAATACACCTAAGCATCAAAATAATGGGCGGGTGCGGGTCCACAACGGGGTTCTCGCTTACCGCAACGATCTGACGAAGCCTTAAATCGCCAACACTCGGCCACTCACCTCGCCGCCGCACTCAGCACCAACCCGTCGCCCTCGGCTACTCTCAGATACAGCTCATGCGCCAACCCACCGTTAAAGACCCGCACGAGCACCGCATTCCATCCCGTCTTAAGCGCTACGCTTACCCGATCGTTATCCGGCACGGCCCCGCGCATTACCAAATTCTCGTGAACCTTCTCGCCATTGAGCCACACTCGTAACCCGTCATCGGATCCCATCAGTAACGCCGCGGTTTGCGGGCGCGGCGAGTAGACGTAAGTCAGCGCGTACGCCGAAATATTGTCGCGATCGTAGAGCGCACGAAAGTCCAGGGCGCCGTCGGGCCTAGTGCGTACCTCTTTCCAGCCGCCCGTTTGGCGCGGTGATTTGGGGGATACGTACTCTTCGTCGGCACGATCGGAGAACGGGCCGAGCACCTGGAAATCGAGGCCAAGCCTCCGCATCTCTTCCTGAGCCCCCTGGCTCGTCAGGAAAGCCATGAGGTCCAGAAACTGATCGGCCGACAACTTAGCGACCGAGCCTTCCGGCATGATCGACTTCTGGGTCGGACCGATCTCTTCGATGTCTTCTTTGGGCACGCGGACGGATTTTCCGGTGGCGTCTTTCAGCACGACCTCCTTGACGTCCTCGCTTACTTTCAGCCCCATCAAGACCTGGCCCTGCAACGTGGTCACCTTGTACGTTTGGTAACCCTCTTTGATTTCTTTGCTCGGCAGGGCGATCGATTCGATGATTTTTTCGAAAGACTGCGTGTCCCACACGCGCGTGAGGTCGGGCCCCACATTTCCGCCGGTGCCCTCGAGCTTGTGACACTGGCTGCACGAGATGAGCGAAGTGTCGAGATAGACGGAGCGCCCGCGCACGGCATCGCCCCGGCGTTTGGTGAGCGTTTTCAGACGCGCTACTTCCGCTGAATCGTTGCTAACGACGAGCCCGTCGCGCGTGACCTGGTCGTGGAGCGCGCGCAGATCGGCGTGAGTGTCCTTGTGGCGAGCCAACGCCTCGGACACTTGTGCGAAAAGTAGGCGCGGGAGCTTTTTGTCCAGGTACGCCTGCGCGACGATGCGGGCCCCCTCGGGAGTCGTGCCGAGCGCTACGGCGGCTTCGGTCAGCATTTCAATTTCTGGATCGCGTAGTAGCGGCGCCGCCAGCGAGCGGGCAGCCTTTAGGTCGAATGCCACCAAGGTGCGGAATGCCTCCACCCGAACGGCGGCCGCCTTATCGTTCTGAATGAGGCGCACGAGCTTCGGAAGTACGGAGCGCTCGTTGAAACCGCGCACTACGCGCAACATCGCCGCGCGCAGCGGGGCGGGATGCTGGCCCTCGATGCGGGCCGCGAGATCCGGTCCCAGCGCGGCCACGCGTCCGTCCTCGGCGGCAACTAATGCGGCCTGCGCCACCTCGGGATCGTTTCCGTCCATAAAATCAAGCAAGAGTTTCGCCGCTTCACGACCATTTGCCGGCGAGCTGGCGCCCAGAACCTCGAGGGCGGTTAGCTTAACATCACGTGACTCCTCCCGATGGCGCGCAAAGAATTCCAAAATCGCACTGGATACGTCGACGGGTGGCTCGAGCTGAAAGTTGGTCATGGCGTGCAGAAGACCTTTCTTCTCCACGTTGGTACGCGCT
>JAYUBV010000303.1:0-1755 GCA_043740655.1 Pseudomonadota bacterium
GAAATGGACGACAAACCGCTGTGCCTCCACGCCCATCGCATCACCTTCACCCATCCCCGAACGGGCGACCGCATGACCTTCGAAACCGAACATCTTCCGAATTTCCACTAAAAAGGAGGGACTCCTTTTTTACCTTTTTTACGTTTCGAAGCGTTCGCGCATCCAGGCTACGTCGACGCCGCGGAAATCGCGGATAATCCACGGCGTGGCCGGGCGTACGTGGCCGGGCACCGTCTCGGGCCCCACGGTGACGACGCGTAATCCGGCGGCCTGAGCCGACTGAACGCCGGGAAGGGAATCTTCGAACACCATTGCCTCGTCCGTCTGCACGCCGCAAATCTGCATCGCTTCGAGATACGGCGCGGGTGACGGTTTACCGCGCGTGTAATCTTCAAACCCAAAAAACTGCTCGATGTATTTATCGAGCTTTAGCGTGGTCACAACCGTTTGAATATCGTGTCGGCGCGATCCGGAAACGATGCAGACCCGAAATTCAACGGCTAACGCCTGAATCGCGGCAACGCTGCCAGGAATTTCCGGAATGCCCTTCCGCAACCGGGCGCGGTATTCGGCCAGTAACTGAGTTTCCAGGGCTTTCGGCGTCTCCTTCAGCTGATAACGCTTTTGCAATTCGCCAACGGCCACCGCCCACGGGTGACCGACCAGTGCCTCAATATCCTCGGGATTAAGCCGGTGGCCACGGCTCGCGAAGAAATCGGCCAAAACACCCAGCGCGATTCGCTCGGTGTCGACGATAGTTCCGTCCATATCGAAGAAGACCATTTTGAGGGTAGCCATGGGTAAAAGTCTCTCACGCGCGCCGCGCATTTTCACGTTAGGGCTCGTTGAGTACACCGACGGTAAGGAGACTTAAATGAAAAATTGGATGTTCACATTGCTGGTGGGAGTTTCGGGGTCGGCTTTCGGGGTAACTCCCACGTACGGCACCCTATCGAGCGTTTCTCAGCTGGATGGTATTGTCTCGTACAAATGCGAGCTGAGTACGGGCAGCGGCTCAACGATCACGCTGTCGCACAATACCGACAGCAAAACGATGCAGTTGGAATTAATCGGAAAAGTGAACTACCCGCAGAGCGGCGTCACGAAGATAGAAGGCCCGTACGTCGAGGTGGAAATCGCCGAGGTCAACAAACCCGTAGTGAAAAACTACGAGCTTCACCCCGCCGGTTTCCACATCAATCTGGCGTACACCGCGGGTAAGGCCCTTCCGGTGCTGACGCTGGCCTACGGCGCTACGCCGTTGATCTGCCAGTAAAACAGGTTTACCACCTCCCTTCCATGCGCAACCAGTGGATTAATGGCACCTCCCATGCTAAGTCCCCGCATGGGAGGGACATTTCATGGGTCGGGACTATTCTATTCGGGCATCGCTGCTCGCGCTTTTTTTCACCGTTTCTTCGTGGGGTTTCGTCGGTAAGAACAACACCGAAGCCATCTTAACCTTCGACTACTCCGTCGAGTTTCCTTCCGAGGCCAAACCAACGAAGGCCGAGACTAAAGAGGCCATCGACGATCAGCTCCTTTACCTCTACGGCCCCATGCAGGTTGCTAAGGCCTACGGCATCCCGAAGGGGGACCAGGTCACCAGCGTCACCAAGCTCGAAAGGGTGGAAGCCGGAAAATACCGCGCTAGTTACCATTACTCCGGTACCATCCAGGTTAAGAAGGGACCCAAAACCCGGTACTCGGTGAAGCTGCCCCGCACGACCCTGAAGGCGGAAATCTACGACAAAC
>JAYUBV010000304.1:0-1750 GCA_043740655.1 Pseudomonadota bacterium
CGACGATCGCCATAACGAGTCCGCCGGCTACGCCGCCGAAGGCTCCGGCCACGATACGCGCGCCGATGAGCAACGGGTAAGTGGGGGCGAAGGCGCAGAGGAACGTGCCGATGATGAAGCCGGCGTACAGAAACAGCAGGGCCTTTTTCCGATCGTAACGATCTATGAACAGCGAGCTAATGATTCCTGAGATCGCCGCGGCGAACGTGTACGACGATACGATGAATGCAAATTGTTGCGTGTTGATGTGGAACGCGCGGAAAAATTGGGGGCCCAACGGCATCATGATGACGAAATCCATGATGTGGGTGAAGTTCACCGCGGCCAAAACGGCGATCAGGATATTTTCCTGACGCATGTTTAGCAGTTGCGGAGGAGCCACGAAAGTAGGGGTATCTAACGACGGAGAGCCGTCTAGCGGAGCGGACATGGGGACTTCCTTCGGTGAAAAGACGTGGCAGCTGAACCGTCGACAATTCTATCAGATTGTCTGCAGGTATTTCTTCAGCCGGTTCAGCGCATCGGTGATCGATTCGTTGTTTACCGTGAGCGATAGGCGGAAAAAGCCTTCGCCGTGCTCGCCGAAGCCAATGCCGGGCGTCACCACGAGCCCCTGATTCTGGATAAGCTCTTTAGTGAATTCCATGGACGAGCGCCCTTTCGGAACCTTGGCCCACACGAAGAAGGTGGCTTCCGGGTTGAAGTACTCGATGCCCATCTCTTTAAGTCCGTTCAGCGCGATGGTCCGGCGTTGGCGGTAGATCTCGCGCAGGGGCGGAACGAGTGTGTCGTAATTTTTCAGAGCGTACGATCCGGCCTCTTGCACCGCCAGCAGCGGACCCGAGTCGACATTCGTTTTCACGCGGCCAAGGCCGGCAATTAGCTCGGGGTTACCCACCGCAAAGCCCAAGCGCCAGCCGGTCATGTTGAAAGTCTTGGAGAAGGAGTGGAACTCGATGCCGATTTCCTTCGCACCGGGAATTTCCATTAGGCCGATAGGCGCCTTGTCGAAGTATAGCTCGCTGTAAGCGTTGTCGTAACCCAGGATCACCTGGTGGCGGCGGCAGAGTTCTACGATCTCGGTCAGCATCGTCTTGTTGCACATCGCCGAAGTGGGATTCGACGGGAAGTTCATCAGTAGGTACTTAGGACGGTGCTGAACCATCAACCGCTCAAGTTCGTTGAGATCGGGCAGAAAATTATTCTGCGCCTTGAGCGGCACCGGAACGGGCACCGCGCCCGCTATCTGAATGGAGGTCGCGAAAATGGGATAGCCCGGCGAGGGTACAAGACAGCGGTCGCCCGGATTGCAGAACGCCAACGGGAAATGCGCGAGGCCCTCTTTCGAGCCGATCAGCGCGATAATTTCCTTTTCGGGATCCAGGTTCGCACCGAAACGGCTCTGGAACCAGGTCGCCACCGATTTACGGAACTCGAGGCTGCCTTCGTAAGGGGAATACGCATGATTCTCGGGCTTCTGGCTGGCTTCGTGGATGGCGCTCAAAATCGCCGGCGGCGTCGGAAGATCGGGGTCACCGATGGCCAAGCTCAACAACGAGACGTTGCGTTTCTGGGCTTCGGCTTTGATCGCGTTGATCTCGCTAAAGATGTACGGCGGCAGGCCCAGTAAGCGATCGCTTTGCTTGAAATTCATAGAACCCTCAATCAATTCAAATGCATTAATTCATCGACGGAAAATAAGCCAGGCCGTTCCTTTTTCGTCAGGTTCAACGCAGTTTTTAGGGCGCCC
>JAYUBV010000305.1:0-5957 GCA_043740655.1 Pseudomonadota bacterium
CGGCGTACTCGCTAAGCTGCCGCGTTCGGGCCCTTGGATGAGCGGCATCAATTACTTTTTGGCGTGCATGATGTTCCTCGCCGCCGGTTACTACGCGGTACTGTTTGCCAAGCAGACCGGTTTTGTGAAAACTTCCGCACAATCCACCGCCTCGCTCATCGAATGGCGCACGGACATCGATAAAGCCTTCGCCGAGGCTAAGGAGAAGAACCTTCCCATCCTCGTGGATTTTGCGGCCGAATGGTGCGCAGCGTGCCACGAAATCGATAAGCACGTCTTCCACGATCCTAAATTCGCGGAACAAATGAAGCGTTACATCCCGTTGCGCCTCGACGTTACCGCCGAAAACTCGGAAAATGAAGCCAAGCTCAAGAAGTTCAAAGTCTACAGCCTGCCCTCCATCGTCTTCGTGAAACCGAGCGGTGAAATCATGGACGAGCCGCGCATCAATGGTTTCATTCCGACCGATGAATTTCTCGGGGTGATGAGTAAAGTGAAATAGCCGGCGCGGTAACCCATTGAGTCCTCAGCCACTTCCTTGACTCGCCGAGTCTCTCCTTTGTTTTTTTTTGAGTTTTCCCGATAAGCCATTGAATGGTTGTTCGGAATTACATGGAAGAGCAGACGAAGGTCAGCGTCCCCTTTTGGGGCACGTTTATCCTCTCGATCCTTTTGCACGTTCTTTTCATGCAGACCCATTTGTTTTCTCCGGCCGAAAATCAGCACCCCGTCCCGGAGCCCATCGAAATCGCCGAGCTCCCTCCCAACGTTTTGAATCCGCCGACTCCTGAGCAGTTGAAAGAGGTCGAGCGGGTAAAAGAGAAGCTAAAGAAGAAGCAAGAGATGCGGATGGCGGAGACCGACAAGGCAGACAACAAAAAGATTGATCCCAACGCCAAATTCCTCGGCGCGCAAAATCAAGCCGTCGAAGAACAGACTAAGGCAAAGCGAATCGACGATTTCCGTAGCGGCGATGGCACCGGCGCCAAAAACCACGCCGACACGAAAGACGCCTTCATGCCCCCGACCGCATCCGAAGGAAAGAAAGAAAAAACCGAAGTCTCTCCCGAGGCGGAAGAGATGGGCGTCACCGAAGCCAAGCCCATTGAGGCCGAGGGCGTAAAGCGGAACTGGAAAACGCTATCGCTGAAAGATCTCAGCGTAGGCGGCGACGGCAAAACGGCATCCGCGAGCGACGACAATCTCGATGGCGTGAACAACGGCAACCGCACCATCCTGAGTACTAGGGAGTTCCGATACTTCTCATACTACAACCGCATCAAAGATTTATTACGTCAGTACTGGAAGCCGTCGGTGGAGCAACGGCTCTACAAGATGTGGGCCCGCGGAACGGCCGTGACGAAGGACGAACTGGTTACCAGTTTGCTAGTCTTGCTAGATGAAAAGGGCCAGATCCAGAAAATCTCCCGCGTGTTGAGCAGCGGTCACGTCGAGCTCGACGAAGCCGCGATCGAAAGCTTTCAAAAGGCCGGACCGTTTCCGAATCCCCCCAAGGGCATCATCGAAGACGACGGTTTCGTGCGCATCAAGTGGGACTTTGTGCTGAAGACCGAAGCCAGTCCCCGCATTCAGTTCCAGTCGGCCGGTGGCGCGGGATCCCGCGGTTTGAATCATTAGTCTACTTTCCGTCTTCAATCCTAAAGCGAATGGGTACGGATACCTGAGGGGGCAACGTGCCGCCTAATTTCCAACGGGCGGCGGCGTCGACGGCCGCGCGATCCAACGCCGAAAACCCCGAGGACGAAACCACTTCGATCTGATCGACGGACCCGTTTCCACGCTGACTTAGTTTCAGCACTACGGTCCCCTCCTGCCCCTTCTCCAGCGACGAAGCCGGGTACTGCGGCGCCGGATTGCCCAGCGAAACAATGCGCGAGACGGGGATGGGGACGGCGTCGCCATGGTCGCCGGAGCCCCTCGTCTCGGTTTTCGGAGAGGTCGGTTCCAATGGCAACGGGGCCGGGGCCATCGGGGCCAACCGTTTCGGCGTTTCCCGCTTAGGAACCGCTGGGCCGGGCATGGGCGGCGCCGGTCCAAACTCGCGAACGACATCCCGGTAGTCCACGACGGTAATCGGCTTGGTCCAACGCGTCCGGCTACCGAGCCACACCATGAGGAGCCCCACCATTGCAAAGAGCACGGCGTGGATGAGCAAGGAGCTTGCGAAAAATCTCGTCACGGCTCTTCGATCTCCATTTCCCAAACTGGAACGGGAACTGGAATCGACTGGATGAGTTTCAACGTCGGCACCGAATACTGGTGCACCGCCGGCCGTTCTTTCCGGCGATCCGCCACGTAGAGGTGTCCGCGTACCCTGTCCCAGTGTAGCCGCACCAGATCGTAGCCGGGCGTGGCGAGTACCGATCCGGTTACTTTCCCCGTGGCGGGGTTGAAAGTGAGCAGCTCGGTGCTGGGTTTGGAGACCAGCGCCACGCCGTGGGTCTCGTCGAATATTTCAAAATCCATGATGTCGCCGCCGAGTCCTTTTTTGGTGATGGCGAAAGCTTCGCTCTTTTCCCCGCCGGCGCTCAGCCGTTCGATGCCGCCGTCGTTCTCCGCCAGCGATCCCATACTTCCAGCGGTGCCGAGGTACAAATTCCCCGCGGGATCCCGTTTGAACGCGGTCACGGGATTGGTGCCGGCCAGGCGAAAGGAACGCACTTCCCCCGTTGGCGGAATAACCGCCACCAGCGAATAGTCACTCGGACGGATGCGATCCCGAAGCCGCTGCAGCGACACCCATACATCCTGCCCGACTCCGGTCATCATCATCATATCGGGGATCGCCGGCGCGCCGCCATCGGTGTACGCCAATTTGGCGAGCGACACGGTCTGCTTCTCGCCGGTGACGGTGTTCCACTTGAGCAGCTCACCTTCGCTGCGTTGGGTAACCCAGAGCGTGTCGCCGATAAAGTGCACGTCCTGCGGATTGGCCCCCTTTTTCAAACCGGTCTTGGCGACGATGGTATTGACGCCTTTGCCCAACACGTAAATCGAATCCATGCCGAGACGGTTTACGACGACCGTTTTGCCGTTAGAAAAAACCCGCACGGTCGCGTCGGTATGGATGGGCAACACGGGCAGTACCTTTCCGCTTGTGACGGCGAACAGGTCCAGGCGACCTACTCCGCCGCCCGAGGTGGCCATCATGAGGCGCGCCCCCGTCGGATACACCACCGACACCTGAGTCACGGCGATGGGCGCCTGGTTACACGAGGACAACAAAAACACCGTCAAAACTAAAAAACGTACGACCACGATAGATACCCTCTTCTTCCCGGAGCGGGAAAACCTTGGAAGCCGGAGGAGTACTCCGTGCTTTGAAAAGAGCCAAACTGCGCCGGAACTTCCGTAACGTCGGCCAGGTTCAGCGCTTCTACAGAAAACTTACCGTACGATCGCGAGGCGTAACTAACGCGTGCATTATGCAGCCAAAAAGCTTCACCGCGTTTTAAGTTGGCGATATCCCAAAACTGCGGACCGACCAGTTCGGCGTCGTAACCTACGGTCCAGGCGCCCACCTCGTAACCCAGCGACGGGCGCAAACGGTACTGGGGACGAAATGGCAGCGCCTTGCCGCGATCCACACCAACGCTGAGGTTCTTCGTCGACATCCAATCGAGTGTTAGCCCCGCCGTGATGTCGTAAGGAAACTCAAGTACCACCGACGCCTCTTGAAACAAAATCTCCGCCGTTCCGATATTACGCGCGACCTGCGAGACGGGGGACGAGATCTCGTAAGCGATGAGCCGCTCGGCCTGGGTAAAGCCGGTATCGATTCCCGCCCGCACGCGGCGGACAAACGGCAGCGGGCTATTTAAGATCACGTCGGCGCCCACGACGCCTTTAAGCGCCGATTCCGTTTTCAGATCGGGGCTGGCGACGAGCCCCATCGCCGAGCCGTAGCGCTCCGAAAGAAAGGGCGCGCGGTAGTAACGGCCCACGGAAGCTTTGAGCCGTAGGCCTCGCGTCAGCGGTGCTTCAATGCCCAAGCGGGGCGACCACTCGGTCAGAGTTTCCGATTGCGGCGAGTAGTGAAACACGTGCCCCTGAATCGCGGGACGCAGCTCAACGCGCGACGTCCCCAAAAAAGTAAGCGGACCACTCAACCCCGCCCCGAACGGAGTTTCCCAACGGCTAGCGACTCGTCCTCCGAAACGCGGATCGCTCGTGTTCAGCTCCTCCACGGCGGCGCCAAGCGCTAGCTGCCCTTCCCAAGGCCCGAAAACCCGACCGTGCACCGAAGACAGGCTGCCGAAGGACAGTGATCGCGATCGAGACGGAAGCGGGCTTACGAACTTACTGTTGAGCGACTGCACCTGAACGTCGTCCCACTTCAGGTAACCATTCTGACGAAAGTGGCTGCGCGACGGTTCATAGAAAAAAAGGGCGCTGTGGCTGTTCTCGTTGAGCAACGCCTGGCGGGGAGCCGTCACCGAACCGGGAACATTTTTCTGAAACCAACGGTTGAGGCTTATTACTTTAAACTCGCCATCCGCTAGCACCGCCGACGGCGCTAGTTGAATTTCCGAAAATCCATTTCCCTTCCGCTCTTCCCAGGTATGCACCTCGGGAGACAGCGGCAAACCATGATCGTCACGGTAGCGAAAGTTTTCATCGGAACGCGCCACCGAAATGCGCATCGCGATCGGTTCAGTTTTCTGGTCCGGCGTAAAGCATTGCTGACCGGTGACGCGGATAAATCCATAGCTGCCCAGGCGCGCGCCCAGATCACTTTCGCAATGCGAGAAGGCTCGCCACCGAAAAGCGTGGGCGCCGCCCAACCCATCCGCGCCAAACGCGAGCGGAATGCCGTCGGGGAAATTCTCCACCCCTTCGATCGATTCCGGCGGCAACCACGATAGCTGGGACTGTCCGTAAGCCGCATCGCCGAGTCCGATCCCCTCCAGAAAAAAACGCTGCTGGATGGGGGCCATGCCGCGCACCACAAACTGCGGCTCCTGCCCTTCCCCTTGGGTGACGACCGAGCGCGACACGCCGCGCCCGGTTTCGAGCGCCCGCCCGAGGGGAACGTCCTTTTCCTTAACGTGGTAATCGCCCGTAAACTCCGTCGGACCGAGGGGCCACTTCTTGGTCCGATTCCCCACGACCTCCACCGGCGCAAGCTCCAGCGATGGGGTGGCCGACTCTACCGCGGCCAGGGACGCGAGCGGGAGCATTGCCGCGCAGGCAAGCGTGGCCTTTAGAGTACGAATTTGCTGAAGAAGTTCCACTTAAGTCGCTGTGGTTACCCCGAAAGCCCCCACCGGATCAATAGCCTCGAAAAGATATCTATTATCCAATGGTTAGCGGGGAATTTGCCATAAGTTCTGGCGTAGCCACTATAATTAAGGTAGAGAATCCATTCTTTTAAGGAGTTACCCATGTCGGACGGCGCGATCTCCATCAGTTTAGAATTCACCCCGAACCCGAACACGTTGAAGTTCGTGGTGAACCGCACCTTTTTGGAACGCGGAGCCGCCAACTTCACCGACGCCAAAGACACGGATAAATCCCCGCTCGCTAAGCGCCTGTTCGAGATTCCCGGCGTTTCGGCCGTGATGATCGGTACCAACTTCGTGACCATCACGAAGGCGGCGGAGGGCGACTGGGACGTGCTCGCGGAGCAAGTGCCCGAGACGATCGATGGCCACCTGAAGACTGGCGCTCCGGCGCTTTCGGTAGAGTGGTCGGCCCCGGTTTCGACCGGTAACGAGACCGACATCGAAAAGAAGATCAAAGAGATTTTGGACAATGAAATCCGCCCCGCCGTGGCCATGGACGGAGGCGATATCGTCTTTGGCCGCTACGATGACGGCGTGGTCTACCTTCAGCTCCAAGGCGCCTGCAGCTCGTGCCCGAGCTCGATCGCAACTCTCAAGATGGGTGTCGAAGCCCGCTTGAAAGAGATCATCCCGGAAATCAAAGAAGTCGTT
>JAYUBV010000306.1:0-5943 GCA_043740655.1 Pseudomonadota bacterium
AACCCGGCTCATTCTAGGTTTGGTCCTCTTCGCGGTGGCGATCGGCGTGCCTTCGTGCGCGTCGATGACCGCCACCGAACGAAACGAAGCCGACCGAGCTGCCTTGGCCACGGAGGTTAAGGACGAAGTGCTAATCGGCCGCAAGATGGCGGCGAAGCTGCTGGGTCACCTGGGCCCCTACACGAACGAGCCGGCGGTGCACTACGTGGAACTCGTCGGCAATGTGGTCGCGGCGCGGGTCGGCCGCCCCGAGCTCACGTACCGCTTCGCGGTGCTCAACTGCCCGTTAGTAAATGCTTACGCCACCCCCGGCGGTTTCATCTTCGTCACTAAGGGGTTGCTTCAAGCCCTGCGCAGCGAAGCCGAGCTAGCCGGAGTGTTGAGCCACGAAATAGCGCACATTAACGAACGGCACATGTACCGCGAACTGCGCCCCAAGAAGGAAGTTAGCGCGGGAGAAAGTATCGTACGACTGCTGTCGCGTGGCGGCAGCACGCTGGGCGGATCTATCGGTAAGATCGTAGAGGCGGGAATGAAGACGCTGCTCGAACGCGGCCTCAGCGCCGCGAAAGAAAAAGAGGCCGACGAAATCGGCGTGATGTACGCCAACGCGACGGGGTACTCCCCTTCCGCCCTCGTTGAATTTTTGGCGCGCCAGAAACCCACCGCCAAAGATCGTCCGGGACGCGTCGCCGGGCTGCAGCGCTATTTGAAGTCCCAAGGTTTGGGCGGTTCCACCGTGGCTCGAGCCGCAATTTTATCGGAGCGTTTCCAACGTTCCTTAGCGTCGGTGAAATGACATGAAGATGAGTCAGCTAATTTATGGATTACCGCTACTCGCCGCGTGCTTCGCGTGGACCGAGCTGCGGGCCGATGAGTACCACTATAAGGACGTGCTCATCGGCGAACGGGCGTCCGGTCTGGGCGGCGCCTACGTGGCCATTTCTGACGACCCCAGCGGTATTTTTCACAACCCGGCGGGAATCGCTTTCGCCGCCGACAACTACCTGAGCATTTCCGCCAATGCGTACAACACCGGCACCCAGCGCTTCTTAAATGTTTTTCCCGGAAAGGATTACACCTACCGCAATCGGAATTTCTTCCCTTCCATCTTCGGCTTCACCCAGAGCGTGGGTAAGAGCAAGATTGGCATCGCGATCATGACGCCGGTCGCGGACCTCATCGATCAGGATGACAGCATCAGCAACGACGCCAACGCGGCAGATGTGCGCACGCTCACGCGGCGGTTCTTCCGGCAGGATACGACGTACCAGGCGGGACCCGCCTGGGCACGCGAAATTTCGAGCTCGCTGTCGGTAGGGATTTCCTTGTTCGGCTTCTACCGGATCGAAAAGCTTATCGACAATCAGCTGATTCAGATCGATCCGAGCGGAACGAACAAATACTATTTGCAAAACACCAGTCTCGAACGGACCCAGCTAGGGGTCATTCCTAAAATTGGCGTGGAGTGGATGCCCATCGCCAAATGGTCGTTCGGACTCACCGTGTCTAAGACCTACAACGTGGAGGGTAGCGGAAAATACAAACTGCTCGCGAGTAAGTCGACTTCCGACAACGGCCCGGTAACGCCGACTGGAAACTTCACGAACGATATGTCGCTCACCGGCAGCAACCGCGTGGCCAACGACGTGATTGCCCCCTACGCCTTTTCACTTGGCGCGGCGTACTTTCACAGTAAACAGTTTTTACTGACCGCCCAGGTCGACCTATACACTGCCGAAAAATTTCCAGACTACCCGGTACGGGCCGTCGTCAACTGGTCCATCGGTAGCGAGTACTTCGCCTCCGACTGGCTGGCACTACGGCTAGGCTTCTTCTCCAACAACGCGCGGTCAAGACCGCTGGCCGCGGGAGGGGTCAACCAGATGCCCCACGTGAACCTGAAGGGTTCCACTTTTAGTGCCTCGCTTTTCCGAACCAATTCGTCGGTCACGCTCGGCGCGGCCTATTCTTGGGGAACGGGCCAGGGACAGGCGATCTTTAACAACACGACCGTGCAGACCATCTCGCAGACCGCGCTCACCATTTACCTGAGCGGAAGTTATCAATTGTAAGTATTAGGCGGCGGTGCGGGCCCAGCCGCGGGAGGGCATGACGTCTAGATTGCCGAAGTACGGTTCGGCGGCCATGTCCACGACCTCCACGCTCATGCGGGGTTCGAGGCTATTGTAGAAGATGTGGTCCGTCATGTGCCCCACGAGATCGCGAGGGTGCACGGCGCGGAATTCGCGCTTGGTTTGGCGGTAATACTTCTCGACCAAATGCTGAAACGCCGTCTCGACGAAGGCGATCTTTCCCTTGACGCAAACAGTTTGGAAGATTTGTTTGAATGCGTCTTCGGTCGGGCTGGGGATTTCGATTTTGTAACGAATGCGGCGCCAGAACGCTTCGTCGGCCAGGTCGTTGGGATCTAGGTTGGTCGAAAAGATCAGAATCTGCTCGAACGGCACTTCCACCTTCCGACCGTTCATCAGGGTCAAAAAGTCGTAGTTCTTTTCGAGCGGGAAGATCCAGCGGTTCAGAAAATCCTTAGGCGAAACGATCTGGCGTCCGAAATCGTCGACGAGTAGCACACCACCGTTCGCCTTTAGCTGGAACGGAGCTTCGTAACAGTTCTGGCCATCCCGGTAGATCAGATCAAGCATTTCTAGCGTCAACTCGCCGCCCACGATGATGAACGGACGCAGTACGAACACCCAGCGCGCATCCAGCGCGCGGGGATCGGTCTTCACCGGATGATTGTCCGGGAGCATTTCCGGCAACACCACGCGGTGCACCTTCTCGTCGAAAAACTGAATGATTTGCCCATCGATCTGAATCGAGTACGGCACGAAAATACCCTGCCGAAAAATCCGCCCGAGCCGTTCGGAGATGCTGGTCTTACCGTTACCCGGCTTTCCGTAGAGAAAAATCGGTCCGCCGGAGTTAATCGCGGGCCCGAGTAGCCCCACGCACTTGGGCGGAATCACGATGTCCTGAAACGCAGCGGTGAGGTGTTCCTTTTTCACCCAGCGCGAATGAAATTTTTGGTTAACCACCGAAGTCGTGTAGTCCTCGATGGAAACCGGGGCGGGCCCTAGGTACGGCGATCGTTTGGCGACGGCCTCGCCGAGCTTGCGTCCCTGCTCCGTCAGCGTGAAGTCCATGCCCTCGTAACCGCCAATTCCCGATCCGCCAACCGGCGAGATGACGTCGTTATGCCGCATCTCCTTCAGCTCGTCGTCGATGAGCGAGTAAGGAATGCGCATCGCATCCGCGAACTCCATGCCACGGGTAGTGCCGTGCTGGAAAAGCGTCTTCAGCACGTGGTCCTGAACGTAGTAGCGCTGCAGCTTCGCCTCTTCGAGAGTTTGGGGTTTTTTAGGCAGCCACATTGCCTAGACTTATCGGAAGAACCGGAGGGATTATCGCGGCGCGGCGCGTCTGTCGGAAATGCTATCCACTTTTTGGCCCACGTACCAAAGCAGCCCCGTAACGAAACCCGCCGCGTGCGAGCGGAAAAGGTTGTCACCCAGATACTTACCCGCCTTGCCCCACAACGTATTGTCGATCGCCTTATCCAGCAGGTTCGTTCCCGAGCTGTGATCTCCCCAAAGCCGAATGGCCTCCAGGATAAAGTCCAGCGCCGCTAGAAACAGCACGGATGCCCCCCCGATGATAAGCACCACGGTCACCCGCTCGCGCGGCGAACGCCACTTGTTCACCGTTGGAAAAAACACCTGCCGGAAGGGAAACGTGCAGGCCGCGTAGGCCGTCAGCGCCAGCACCGAGGCTTTCATCCCAAAGAATACCGGGTCGCGGTGCGTACCGCCGACTAAGTACTGCATCCGCGCGATGAGTCCCGCCACCACGAACAGCCGCAGAAAGTTTCCACGCCCAAGCCGCTGCTCGGTGTACATCCCAAGGAAGAGGAACCACAGCCCGGTCGAGAGAAAATCCCAGTAGTGGTGGTGAAAGAAAAAGCTCGTCAACCAGGTCGCCCCGAAAAGGTGAAACGGACGCGCGGGGGAAAATCCCAGAAACTCCACGAGGCCAGAAAAATGAGCTGCGAGCGGCATCATCAGCGCGGCCACGGCGAGCAGCGCCACCGTATCGCGCGGAAAATAATCCTCGGTGGCCCACTGGTAAACGCCCTCCGCCCGGAAAGCCCGGTCCGTCATCCGTTCATTCAGATTGTTCGCGGAGATGATGTCTTCCTTAGACATCGCTTCATTCTTACGCGACCGCAACGTACGCAGTAGGTCGCCCGAATCAAACCACAGCAGGCGGCAGTCGACGCACATCTCCACTTCCACCTTTTTCCCGGAGAGGAGGCTTGCCGAACGGAATTGCATGGGAGCTTCGCAGTTAGGGCACGGACGCGCCACTTGACCGGGCTTGGGACGGTACTTCTGGTTAAACTGACCCAGTACCTCGCGCGGCACGAGGTTTACCAGCATCTTCATAGAGAGGAAGCCGCTGTAGCAATAGCCGCACTGCCAATTGTCGAGGTCACGGTTGGGGCCAACGTTGACCTGTTTGCAGTTAACGCACTTGATGCCTAGGTACTTCCTAGAGGCGTTGTCTTCCATCCCACAATTTTAGCAGAGTCTCCTCATTTTCCGTTCGCCATACAAAGTTTCGGAGTGATAAACCGCGACCGGGCCGCCGGCGTAGGTGCCTGGTTAGTCGCCTTTCCCACCTTTTGTGGCAGTGAACGGTTGGCGGGTTTCAGGCTCCTTTCGGGAATGGCCCGCTGGTGATTTTGAACCGCCGCGGTCATTTCCTTAAACGCCGTGAGCGCCGAGTGTATACTTTGGGCCTGCTCCGGGGTGACGTCTACTTTGGATGCCAAGGCTACGCATACGTGTTCCACAAAAAAGCGGCTAGTCGCCAGGTGACTCGTGATTTCCTGTAACAGAGATAAATCGCGTTCGGACATAAGAACCTCTTTTAGCGAGCTACGCGTCGGAGCCATTTACGCGGTAAACTTATATATCTGACGATACGACGGTGCTATTGGGCGGAAATAGGGACGGCATTAAGATCCCTTAATATCTAATTAAATAGTCAAATCAAATAGTTACTAGCGACAGAATCATTCAATCCTGCAAACCAGTGCCCGAAAACGTAAGGGGTCGGGCGAGGAAGGGAGTTCCATGTATCAGATCCTAGTGATCGAAGATTACGCTGAGTCTCAGCAATTGGTCGCCCTCGTCCTCTCCGGTGATCGGATCAACTGTGTCTTTGCCTCCAACGGCAAGGAAGCCCGAGAATTGCTAACGTCTCGAGACTTTCATCTGATTTTGCTCGATGTCCATTTGCCCGACGTAAGCGGCTTCGATTTGTTTTTGGAGCTGAAACAAAACCCCCGGCTTCAAAACATCCCCGTAATTTTTCTGACGGGCGCCGGCGAGCCAACCGAAAAGGTAGCGGCGTTTTCGTTGGGGGCGGAAGATTACATCGTCAAGCCGTTCAACTCGCTGGAATTCCGAGCTCGCATTGAAGCGAAATTAAAGAAGACTTCGGCCGGAACGATGCCATTTACGCGCGGCGAAGTTCACATCGATCCCGGTTCCCAAAAGGCGTTCCGTCTGGGGGCCAAGGGGGAGAAGGCCGACTTAGGATTGACCCATCTAGAGTTTCAACTGCTAAGCAAGTTGGCGCAAACCGAAGAGCAGGTTTTCAGCCGCGAACAGCTCCTGCGGGCCGCGTGGGGCGAAAACACCGACGTTTACGATCGTACCGTCGACGTGCACATTTGCTCTTTACGAAAAAAGCTTGGCCCTTGCTCCTACTATCTCGAAGCGGTCCACAACGCCGGTTACCGATTTTTCTCCGGTGCGAAGAAAGCCGCTAAATCCGCCGCGTAAGGTTTGCGCATGATTCGTCGTTGCGAGCCAAAGGCGAAGCAATCTCGTCGATAGAGCTTTGAATCGACGA
>JAYUBV010000307.1:0-5936 GCA_043740655.1 Pseudomonadota bacterium
CCAAAGATATTGTGGCTGGGCGATGGAATCGGGTCGCTAGCGAGGTTGTGAAAGTGAAAAGTGACATTTTCACGGTACTCGGGTTTCACCCAAAGCGGCTTGCCGCGTTTTTCGAAATAGCGGGCCCTTTCTTCGGGACCAACTCCGCGCAAACTCCACTCGTCGTATTTCCCCTCGATGGCCTTGGCCAGCGAGTCCGCATTGATGTCGGTGCCCACGAGGTAGGGGGAATGTTCCTGGCAAAAACCGGCGAAGTGTTCCCGCAGCAGCATCGAGATGGAGTACAGCTCGGCTCCGTTGGAGCAGCCGGCGCTCCACACCCGCAAACGGTCGCCCGGCGCTTTGTTCAAAAACAGATTGGGCAAAGCCTTCTTGATTGCTTCGAACTGTTCGCGGTGGCGAAAAAAATACGTCTCGCCCACGGTTAGCTGTTTTACTAGCGTTTCGAACTCTTTGCGCCCCGGCTCGCCTTCCTGCAAAAAGTTGAGGTACTCGACTTCGGAAGCGAAGAGCAGGGACGCCATGCGATCCTGGAGAATCCGGCGTAGATCTTCCGGCTTCTCTTCCAGGTACTTTAGACCCGTTTTAGTAACGACGAATCGGCTCAATAGCTCGAGCCGATTTTCATCGCTACCTGATTCGGGCGTCGGCTGGCGTTTCGTTTTCGTCATGCGGCGATATTCTTCAGAAGCTCTTCTTCTTTTTTGCGGGTTTCAATCTCGGCCCCGAGCTCTTTCGCCTTTTGTACTTCTTCACGCGCAAGCAACTTGGGGACATTCAATAGAGCTACCCGTTGGTCTTTGATGGTAATTTCCGCTTCGATGGCGTCGTCGGACACTATGCCCTTCTTCGCGGCTACATCTTTGCTTTCCACGGTATGCACGCCGAGGGCCTTCTCGATGATGAAGCCAACCGAGCCCTTTTCCGATTTCACGAGGAGAATCGGTGTGTAGAGCTCGAGTTGAATTTCCTGGGTGTGAAAGAGACGGTCCATGCGGAACACGGGCAGAATTCTTCCGCCCAAGTTCAGCATCCCTTCCATTGCCGCCGGCATGCCCGGTGTCCTCCAAAGCTTCGCCATAGGCAGAAGCTCTTCGACATCCTCCACGCGTAAGGCGCAGCTATATTCTTTCACCTGAAAGACAATGACCTTCATCGATGCTCGGATATTTTTTTGAAATGATGGGATGACCGCGCTCAGGATGAGCGCGGGTGACTCCTATCATTATAAGCCTTTGTCCGTCATTTCACTACGCTGAGCTTCGGCTTCGGAAGCATTTGCGGCGCCAAAATTTTGGCGCTCGATTGGTCGATGCCGTGGATAGAGCAAGCAAACGATCCGTGCTTGCTGCTGCGTTCTAGAGTGAGGCTGCCACGATCGCCGAATGCTTCTTTGGCGAGCTCGAGTGCGCGCTGCAGAACTTCGGTTTGCGTCAGACCCGGACGCGCTTTGAAGTAGGCTAAAAAAGTGGAGTAACACTCGAACTGGACCGAGTATTCCTCTTCCAACTTAACGGACCGCAAGTGGGCAAAGCGATTCATCACCATTTCTCCTCTTTCATGCTATGCGCGGTGAGAATTAGAATTGCTGAGTACGAGATTTAGTATGCACCGCACCAAAAATACCATCAACTGTCATCTTTCGGGCGAGTTGCCGCATTTGCGCCTCCCGTTTTTGGGGGATGAATTCAAGGTGAATGCACCGCGAGATTGTTCATGATTTGGATTTTCAGGGCGGTGTGGAGTTACCGTAACGAGATCCTCCTCACCATCCAGCTGCTCGAGAAGATGCGAAAGACGGCGGCGGAAACGGCGCGGGAGTACGTGCGGATTCAGGTGCGCAAAAGCTTGGTGAAGGGGCTGCTGAGCCTGGGGTTTCAGCTCCTATTGTTGACGCTGGCTCACCAGCTAAATCGGTTCCGCCCCGGACTGCAGAGCCAGCGTTACGCCTCGACGGTGCTTTGGCTGATCACGTTGAATAACCTCTTCCAGTTTTTCTTTTTTTCCGTGCCCGAGCTTAAGGGAGTTTACCGCATGCTGCGGGGCAAAGTTGGCTACACGTTGAAATATTTTTTAGGGGTATCGGTCGTGAGTGAGATCACGCGGCCCCACCTTATCCTGCTCGCCGTCTGCCTGGCCCTGGGAATGGGATCGCGCACGCAGATGGCAAAATCCTTCGCCTACTTCGAACCCTGGCTACGCTAAAAAAAAACCGGGCTCGGAATCTCCGAGCCCGGTCGTAAATCTAAAAAAGTCTTCGCTTAGAGGGTGACGTTCCAAAGGGCCTGGAAAACGCCGTTATTGAAAGCGTTGCCAAGAGTTGTTGCGGCGCCGTCCGGGGCGATCATGTTCTTCGTGCGGTACGCCAGACCAATCGAGTGCACGCTGTTGATCGTGTAATCGAGTTCCGGCCAGGCAAAGATTTTGTACTCCCAGCGATCGCTTAGACTTGACGGGGCAAACACTCGGTTACGGTACGCATCGATGATCAAAGGAACCGAGAAGAGCAGATCCTTCGTAATGTTCCAATCGGCCACCAAAATAACGCGGTTTTGGAAAATGGGGTTTGCCGCCGTGTCCAAACCATTTTTTGAATAAGCCCAATACGTGGGAGCTTCCCACAAAGTCAGCGTGACCGGACCAATGTCCTTCGCCAACCCGATGCTGTTGTACAACGCGCCGATCATGCCGGTTCCCGACAGGCTGTCGTCGGTGGGGGTGTAAATACGGCCCTGGTAAGACAGACGGGTCGTCTTGTCGCCGCTAACGTAAAAGTCGTTCACGCGCATACGGACGAAACCACCGTCGCCCCGCAGGTTGAGGCCTTTACCGACCGAGCTGCCCGAGGGAAGCAAATTAGTTATCAGGAACTGGGTGTACGTGAGTTTCGTGTTCTTGTTGAACTGGTATCCGAGCTCGACTGTGTTTTCCGTGTCGACCTGGCCGGTCGTGCGGGCATAAGTCGGACGGGTTTCAAGGAACCCATAGAACTTGGATTCAGAAGGAGCCGCCACCGTCGTCGTTGAGGACGCCGTAGGGGAAGGCTTCTGGGCGGAAGCCGGGGCCGCAGCGGTATTTACCGCCGAAGTCGTCTCCGCGAAGGCCGCCAAACTAAATCCCGCCAAGGCGGAAAGAACCACTAAACCGTTCATTTTTTTATCCTTTCTCTCATTTAAGAGAGGCTAATTTAAACCGGGATGACGCATCCTACCAAATTTGAAATCAGCGTGTCTAGTGCCCCTTTGCGTCAGGGTTAAACGTCGATAGAGGGTTAGCGAGCCGCTGCTCCAGACCGGGTCATACTGCCGCCTCAGGTAAGGGCCTAGTACTGGCCCCGTTGCCGGGGCCACCGTCCATCCCGAATCTCTCAATATCCAAGGTACTTGCGTAGCTTCGGCGTGCTCGCGAAACTCCGTCTGCCACCGAAGAAGTCCAGCGTAAGTCGAGGGCACGCTCACCGCCATATCGTCGTAAAGGTTTCTTTGAACGGGGGTTTTCGCCGCTAAAGCGCAGGCTAAAAGGGCCTTTTCCCCCAGCGCGAATAGTCCTGCGCTGCCCAGCGAACGCACCTTTGCTGCCGCCGCCGCGACCGGAGCGTCCGAAAGGGGAAGGGCTATGGGGTAGGTCTCGGGTCGTGAGGCGGTGCGCCCGACCCCTCGGATCCAAATACTTTGCGTGGTCTGCGCGGTGCCCAAGGTGAGAAACGCCAAAGCAGCGTAGCCCGTAAACCGGCGGAAACTTGGGCTGGCGTACGTCCCCGTGCGCGCATCGGCAAGGAGCAGTCCGAGCAAAGCGCCGGTTCCGAGGAATAGGTGGCTCGAAGCGCGACCCAGCAAAGCTCCGCACCACACCGGCGACAGCCAGCAAAAGAGGACGGCCATCCGAAGTCGCCTATCCGGCCCCGGCCAGCTTTTCCACAGCAGCCAGGCGCCCGCGTAGTGGGCGAGCTGGTACGGGATCAGCACCCAACGTCCCCATTGGCGTGGAAAATCCGCCGCGAGATCGCCGGGCCAGATGCCGTACGGAAAGACCAAAAATTCGACCAGCCTACCTAAACCCTTGTCGTTCGAATGTTGCGAGAAGGTGAAGGGGAGCCACACGGCATCCCAAACGTAGCGAACGCCGCCCCCGGCTGCGGCGATGAGGACAAGCCCCGCCACGAATACGATCGCGGAGGTGGCGATCGTACGAACCGCGGTTTGTAAGTATTCGCGACCGCCCGCGACCAAAGCAAGCAACGTCACGATGATTCCCAGTCCCCCCACCGTCTGTTTCGTATGGAGCGAAAGCGCGAGCAGCAATCCCGCCGCTATGGCGCGTTTTTCTAGCGCGCAGCAGAAAGCCGCGAGCACGAGGGTATAGGCGAGGTGATCGTTATAGAAACTTCCGAATGGCGGTAGAAAAGAGATAGCCGTGAGGGCTGCGGCAAACGCGGTCGCGATCGGATCCGAAGTTATATTAAAAACCAGGCGCGCCGCGAGTATCGCCGTCACTGCGTTCAGCAGTCCCGACAACGTGACCCACGCCCAGCCCGCCGGCAGCAGGTAAAAAAATAGTCCCCCCACCAGCGGAGCCGCCGGCCCCTGCGGCAGTGAAAAATGTACGTAAGGAATCTGGCCGCTCGCGACCCGAAGCGCGCCATGAAAAAAGATCAGCTGATCTTTGTGAAGGCCTTGGGTGGAGGTGTAAGCGGCGAGCCCGAATGCGAGGACTGCGCTTACCAGAGTGAGCCGAACCGGGAAGGGGGCCGTCATTAACGGAGACGATACCCTAACGGGGAATAGCCGTAATGCCTTTGAGGCTCATCTTATCGTCGCCCTTCTTGGCCAGCTCGCGCTCCGGCGATCGGTCCGTGGCGGTGGGCATGGCCTTAAGCTTGTCGCCCAAAGTTTTTAGTTTATCGTTCTCCTCTGCCGCCGTCTTTTCTTTGAAGGCGGCGCGCGCGGCGCGGCGTTCTCTCAAAATCTTGATTTCTTTGTTGGCCGCCAGCGTTAAACTCACAATCTGGTTCAAGTTGTCATCCTCGGTCGCTTTGAGGCTCGCTTGATATTGTTCCTCTTCGGCGACGCGTCCCGCTTTTCCGCCCTCCGAGATGGCTTGCGTGTAACCCCCAAGCAGATTGCCGAGTAAATTGCCGCCCGTCGATGAACCCGAGGGTAGTTTGCCGCTCGAGATCACGTTGGACTCGGCCGGCGCGCTGACGCTATTGATCGCCGTCGGCAGGTTACTATCGAAGTTAAGCGTCTGAAATTTGCTTTCCGCCGGTGCGGCCGGGGAGGCGGTGGCGGCCGGCTTTTGGGCGTCCTTTTCCTTCTGGTCCTTGGCGGCCTTCGCATTGGCGGCCGCAGTGTTGGCGAATATCAAAGCGTTGGCGGTGGAGGTCGCCCCGCGGGCGCCTAATAAGGAAAGGTCGGCGGCCTTCTGAGCGTAGCTATCCGCAAACCCTGAGGCAGTGATGAAAAGGGCCAAGTAGATGAAAGCGCCTCGAGACATGCCGTATTCCCCCTACCGTTATGAGAATGCAGGGGGTGAGCCAGAATGCGTTTTGTAAGCGGGCGGAATCCCGAGGCTTTTTTGACCCCAAGGCGCACCGGTGCGTCAGTGAAGTAACGGCGCCCGGTCGGGATGCGTAAGTATTGGAAAAGGTAGGGAAAATACCGTACACGCGCTGTACAGCGGTATCCGGCCTAGTGCTTACGGGTTAGCCGTTCCAAGCTCGACCAGCACGATATCTTCCCATTGGTCGACGATCTCACTCTCTTTTTCAGAGTTCTCGACGTCCAAAGTCCCCGTCTTCATACGTTTCTTAAGATCTTCCAAGATGTTGGCGACGATGGCCTCGGCAACTTTGTATTTGTTCATGCGGCATTTTTAACCGACCACGAGCGGATTTGAAAACCTATTTTGGCTGTAATTTTTCATAAAGTTGGGCTGGG
>JAYUBV010000308.1:0-1733 GCA_043740655.1 Pseudomonadota bacterium
CCGGCGACCGAGTTACGGATTTGCGGGCAGGCGGCAATTCGGGATTCATCGTCTACTTCCGATCGCGCGGAAACGTCCCCGCTTGTCGAACCTAAAGCGCCACCGGTCGCCGCTACGGCCGCTTGGCCGGCGGTGCCCGAGGTATCGAGCGTCGACGTTCCAGAGTCCTTGGAACAGGCCGACAGAGCACCGACCGCCAGCACGCAGCTAAATAAGAAGAATTTTCTAATATACATGGGGCCTCAAAGGTTAAAGGTTTTGGTTAGGGCGTAAAATGCCCAGGGCTCTTTGACCCATACGGTATTACGGCAGGGGGCTAAAAAAAATACGCAGGGCGATAAGAGCGGTGAGTCTCATTTTCGGGGCAGCGGTCGATGACAAAAAGCGAGATTGCGGGAGCCGCTGTTTTCCAAACGCCCGCCGAGAAACTGACAGGCCCGTTTGCAGCTTCCCAGATTGTGGGCATCGGCGACAAGGGCGTAAGTGCCCGCGCCCAAGGTCGTGGCTTCCCGGGTCAGATCCCACATCGTTCTCAAGTCCCCGCGCCCGGCCACGGGGCGGGCTTCACGCAGGGACGCTTTACGGCCGGGCGGAAAAAATAGCCCGTGGAAAGGCAAGGAGCTTCCGTAAAAGTAAGCGAAGGCGTGGAGGGGTCGATCGCCGAGCCCGATGACCCCGGCCACCGTGGGTCCAGCTCGTACAAGGTCCGCGGCGTTTTGAAAATCTTCACCTGAGCTATTTAACTGGATAGGAACCACGAGTAGTAAAACTGCGGTGAGAACGTACGGAACTGCTCGACGCCAGTTTTCCAGCGCCTCCAGAATGGCTACCGCCGTGAGAGCACAAAGCGGAATCAGTAGATGGACGAGGTAACGCGTTACGGTGATTGGCCCCCACATCCCCTTAACGCCCAGAAACCCGTAAGTAAGCGCAAGGCTCGCCCCGCACACGGCAACGAGGACCGTGAGCTCGCGACGGAGCCCGAGCCTCCACAGTCTCGCCCCTCCGTAAACCAGTACGGCGAAGTACGTCAGCGGCCCAATCGTGCGCGTGAAGGAGACCCCGAAAAAGGCGGGGCCTTCGTACGTGAAAAAGACGCCCAGGTAGTGCGCCACCGACAGCTTCGGCTGCATCTCGAGGATGGGTAAGACGTACTTTAATCTTATCGTAATCAGCGCTGGCACGCCGCCGAGCAACGTAGCGGCCACGAGCAGCCCGGTTTTTTTGTAATTGCGATCTCGCAGAGTTTCCCACGCCACCACGATGAAGAACCCTACGAGAATATGGACGCTGACGTAGTGACAATTGCTGGCGAGAGCCACGCTGGCCCCGTAGAGCGCCAGGTTAGGTAGCCGCGGATCTCTCTCGGCGCGCAGGAACGAGAGGTATAGCAGAGGGGTAGCGAGAAGCAGAAACGCGTACGGGCGGGCCTCGACGCTGTAGTAAATCGCCGCCGGCCATACGGTGAACAGCGCGGCTCCGATCCACCCCAGAGCGGCGGCTTTCTCGTCTCCCCAAGCGGGCCGCACGAGTTCGCGCAGAAAGATTCCGAAAGTGGTTACCGCCGCGCCGCCGAAGAGAATCGGTACGACGTGCAACGCGAATAAAGACGAGTCGGCGGTGAGCCGCATCCAGAGGTAGATGAGCGTCCGCGGAAGAATGGGATCCGCGGTCGTCGCATCCGTTCCCAAGACCTCCATCCAAAGGGCGATCTCGTCCTGCCAGACGCCCCA
>JAYUBV010000309.1:0-5915 GCA_043740655.1 Pseudomonadota bacterium
AAATTCATTCGCAGGGCGGCACCATCGCGTCATTCGTGCCGAACACGGCGGCGGTGACCGGGCAGGCGGGACGAATGGGCCGTCACCTCGTCGTCAAAGCGTCGCGCGGTAGCGGAGTCTTGCACGTACTCGGCAATGGCGAAGGCGGCAGCCCGGGCGCCACGGGTTTGCCCGGCCCCGAAGGGGGCCGCGGGTTACCTGGCGACGCTTGCCAGATAAGCGTCATTTCGGCATTAGATGATTTCTTCGTGGCCCCCACAATCGACTTGAGCCGCCCCAATCCGTTTGCTCCGTTAAGGGACCGCGGGACATGGCAGCTGCTTTCTTGCAACCGCCCGGCGCAGCTAGGCCACCCGGGGCTACCCGGAGGGAAAGGGCAAACGGGCGGAACGGGAGCCCGCGGTGGCGATGCCGCCAAGATCTACGTACGTGTCTCCCACCCGGCGGGGCTAGAAATTCGCCCGCTTACCCTGCCCGGCTTCGGCGGGGCCGCTGGCCTGGGCGGACCGGCCGGTAAAGGTGGCCCGGGAGGGCTCGCGGGGGAGTGCGCGTTCCCTAAAGTCTGCCCACCCCCGATCGGTGAGGCAAAGGCCGGCGCGCCCGGCGTGAAGGGAGAGTTAGGAATTCCGGGGCCCGGTGGCGCCCCGGCGCCAATCTGTTTGAAGCTCGGCGCCGCGGTTCAGGGTGACTGCGCGAGCTTCCCCGAGATTCCACCGTTTACCGACTAAATAGCGACGGAAAGGACTCACACTGCACCATGGCGGGAAGGCTAATTTCCATTACGCTGGCGGCTTCTTTAAAGGAGTCGCCACCATGCTGGGGAACCACCTTCCCGCCTTCTGTTTGTTCATCCTTTTTTCGAATTTTTTGGGTAGCGCGTTTGCCGACACCGCCGACAATCTCTTCAAGGAAGAGAAGTACCCGGAGGCTCGGGCCGAGTACGCAAAGCGCTTTAAACAGAAGCAGGACTGGCATGCCGCTTTCCGCATAGCCGAATGCGAGGCGATGCAACACCGCTACGCCGAAGGCGCGCAGTTCATGGCGGCGTTAACGTTACCGCCCACCGGCGCTTGGCGCCTGCGGCTAATTTTCCTCCGCACGCAAATTTACGACCAGCAACAACAGCAATACGGCTGGCGAAATTCCGAGGCCAGTATCGAGGGTAGTAACGACGTCACCCGGTGGAGCCACGAGCAATGGGATGCTGCCTTACAAAAAGATTTTGCCGAGCTGTACCGCAATCAAAAAGAATTAGCCGCGTTACCGATAACCGGCGAGGCCGCCTACCTGTCGCTAAAACAGGCCGACTTCGAAAAGTACCCCACGCTGTGGAATCTCGTCGTTGAGCGCGGTATCGCGACCTTGACCGGGCGCCAAACTACGGCCAAGCGGATCGCGTTCCCCGAAAAGGCCTTTGCCTCGACCGGCGCGTGGGCGGCATCGTTGCCTCCCGCCGAGCAGGCTGCGCGCTTATACGCCACCGCCGTGCGCTCCGCCGCGGGCGAATTGTGGGCGGTGGAAAGCTGGCTACTGCCGCTGACCCAGACGGCTTGGTTTCATACGGTCGAAAGTAAAAAGGGTTACCTCCGATCGTTGCAGGGAAAACTGGGCGGGTTGCAGTCGCTTCGCGCGAAGGCCCGTTTGGGTTCCGCCATAGCAGTAGCACTGGTCGGCGAAAAAGAGCTCGAGGCCGCCGTCACGCTTTGCCGCAACGTGGAGAAATGGCATCCCCAATCCCAAAGTAGCCAGTCGTGTATCGGATTGCGATCCCAAGCCGAAGCGCCGGAGCTTTCGCTAAGTACGACCCCGCTGCTGCCCGACCACTCCGAAACGATCAAGCTGCGTTCTAAAAATATTAAACGCCTTTTTTACCGGTGGCTCGCCATTGATCGCGCTACGCTTAAGCTTCAGCGCGCTGGTGGCCCCGAACACGGCTTCCACCATCTGAAAACGATCGAAGCGGAGCTGCTAAGGCAGCTAGTGAAACGCAAGGCTGCCCTCCAAGGGGAAACCGTTCCTCGCTACCCGAAGAAGTACGAAACCGCCATGACGGCCCTCGTGCTGCCGCCGCAGAAGGCGGGGCTGTATTCACTGATCGTAGCCGACAACGCCAACTTTGATCCGCAAACCGGGCTCGTGCGCGGATCGGTCATTACCGTAACAACCCTGACGCTGATTGGTTCGGCCTCCCCGCTCGTCAACGATTCTTTGAGCCGCGGAAAGAACGAAGCCAATCCCCAGGGCGGCTTTCATCTTTACACTTTGAACTCTCGCAATGGGCAGTCGCAGTCGGGAGTAAACATCGAGGCGCTTCAACGCTCCAACTGGCAAGACCCGAACAGCATCGACGCAAAAACCGAAGATGGCCACGCGCTGTTGCGCGGTTTTCCCTCCGACGTGCAGTCCGTATCACTAGAGGCTTTGGCGTTGCAGGATGCAAGCTTAGCGTTGCTGGAATCGCCGCTTGTGATTTACCGTACCGAGCCCGATCCGTACCACATTCAGATCGATCTCGACCGGCCGGTGTTTCGCCAGGGCCACACGGTAAAGTACAAAGTCACCGTCTTTGAACGCGCGTACCCAGGCTGGAAATGGCGCACCGAGCGCGATACGTTGAGTTTCACCGCCCGCAATGCCAGCGGAAAAGAATTTCTGCAGACCAAAGGAGCGCTTACCGATCACGGAAGCTATTCCGGCGAATTCAAAGTACCGACGCAAGGGATGCTCGGCGGCTTTTCCCTCGAAGCGAAACTTGAAGAAGGCAGCCGGACGCACGCAAGCTCCGTTTCGTTTCAGGTAGAAGATTACAAACGCCCCGAGCTCGAAGTGACGTTGGACGAGATGGGCGCTTGCCGCTTCAACAAAGCGTGTGAGGCAAGCGGCAAAGCGGTGACCTACGCCGGAACGCCTATCGGGAATCGCGAAGTCCGTTTCCGCGTTACCAAAGAGCCGCTCTATATTTTCTGGGAATCCTGGTGGCGAACCCCGTCGTCGCAGAACGCGGAACAGATCAAGGCGGGCACCGTCACGACAGATCGCACGGGGAGATTCCGCATCCCTTTTACCCCGACGCCATTTGACGATCACAAAGGGCCCGCGCGTTTTCGCGTGGTGGTCGAGGTGCAGGAGCTGGGCGGTCGCACGATTGCCGCGGAAAAGGAATACTCGGCGGGCTTCAACGCCTACGTGCTTCGGGCCACCCCCAGCGCAAATTTCTACAAAGCAGGACAGTCGGCAGAGTTTAAGGTCGCCGCAGAAAACTTGAACGGCCAGACGGATAAAGAAACTTTCGAACTATCCGCATCGTGGTCCCTGGCCCCCATCGTCGATGTCGTGCCGTCAAAACACAAAGACCAGGATGATGGCGACGACGGTGACGAAGCGGTTCAACGTCAGCCTACGCCCGGACCTGAGTCCTTTGATGCCTGGGTAGCCAACGCCAAGGTTGGCACCCCCACGGAGCGGGGCCAGCTTAAGTTCGGTCGGGACGGGGAAGCATTCCTAAAGTTAAGTGCCTTACCCTCGGGGCTCTACCAGCTCTCAGTCTCGCTAAAGGACAAATGGGGCGGCACTGTAGAAACGAAACGTCCGCTCGTCATCGTGAACGATCTCGGCAAACTCGAGACTTTGGTAAAAGTTCCGGCCATTGCCCTTACCCGCACCGACGAGACCGCGGTAGGCGCTTCGGTGGACGTGTTACTGGGTAGTGCGCTAAGCCCCGGCCCGTCTTTCATAGAAGTGTGGCAGGGGCGTCACCTCGTTCACCGCGCCTCCGTCGAAAGTGGGCTCCAAACGTTTAGCTACCCCGTGGAGGCCCGCCATCGCGGAGGCCTTACCGTGCGCTGGTTCAGCGTCGGGGACAATCGTGTGAGCACCGCCAGCGCCTGGGTAAAGGTGCCGTGGACCGATCGCGAAATACGGCTGGCGTGGAATTTACCGACGACTACGGATCCCGGCAAAGAGATCACCCTCGACGTGACCGCCCAGACGACACCGGGCGAAGTGAATGGCGAAGGCACGTTACGCGTGCTCGATCGCTCGCTGGAGAGTTACGCGGGGGCCGCACGGCTCGGCGTCACCGCGCTCTTCCCCGACGAAGCCGGGCCCGACGCCATCCGCGATAGTCACTTCATTTTTCAATCCGGCTGGGTCCCGATGCCGCCCAACTGGCTCGAAAAGCGGCTGGGTATTACGACGGCAAGCCAAAAGGTGATCGAGAAAAACGTTCCGGCATTCATATTCGAGAGCTCGCGCATGCACGGCCAATACATGCTAGGACGCGCCAACTTTCGCGGCGCGGCGCCGGAAGCGATGATGTCGATGGCAGACTCGGGCGGAGCGCCGACGGCGCAGTCGGCGCCGATTGCCAAAGGCACGACGATTTCGGCTAAGTCCGTGGCCGCGAGTACGCCGGCCCCCACCCCACGCAAAGACTTCAGCGAAACGGCGGCGTTCGTGACCCAGGTTGCCTTCGACTCCGGCCGGGCTAAGGCCGCGGTGAAGTTTCCCGATTCGCTCACGTCGTGGAAGGCCGAGCTCTTTGCCTCGACCGCGGACGGCCGCGTGGGCTACGTGCAGGGAACCCTTACGACGCAAAAACCAATCTCGGTGGAGCTTGCGGTCTCGCGCTTTTTGCGCGAGGGGGACACCGCCACCTTCCGCGGGGTGGCGTACAATAACACTAAGTCCGAGGTCGACGGCACGGTCAGCCTCAAGTGGCGCCGGCTTCCCCTCTCGGCCAGCGACAAACCACTTTTAGAAAAAAGCTGGCCGGTAAAGCTTACCCCTGGAGGGCAGACCGCCTTGCCACTACCCGTTCCGGCGAACGCAAGCTTAGGCGATTACGAACTGACCTTCGCGCTGCAGTCGCCCGCGGGCGGCGACGCGATTACGGGCGATTTGGCTATCCTGCCGTCACGCCAGGTACTGGTCGCCTCCGACGTGGCCCTACTCGAAGGGGAGAAGCACGCGGTGCTATCGACCACGAACTTGGGTCGCGACAGCACGCTTAAGTCATCCACCTTCGCCATCGAACCCAACCTCGTGCTCTCGGTGCTGGGCAGCTTGCCCTACCTATCGACTCCGGCGGCGCTGTCGCTAGATGCTCTGCTCTACCGCTACGTTCCCGCCGCGGCGATGAAGAAACTTTTCGACGACATGCCGGAACTCAAAAAACTCTCCGCTTCGTTGCGCGAGAAAAGACCGAACCGTTCTGCCTGGAACTTGGATGACCCGAGACGAACCCTCTCCGCCTTGGAAACTCCGTGGGCCCTCGTTGCCGAAGGGGCTTCGACGCAAGCCGGCCTGGACCTGCTTGATCCTAAAGTGGTGGATAACCTTTCCAAATCTACGCGCGACCAGATCAAAACGTTTCAACGCGACACGGGCGCCTTCACCTGGTTCCCCGGGGGGCCGGACGATCTCTACATGACATTGACCGCGCTCTCGACCTTTCTTAATGGGTCGGATCTGGGCGTTGAGTTTGACGAAGAGACACAGCGCCGTGCGGCTACCTACGTGGCTACCCGCATGCTCGAGAAGGAAAAGCTCGACGAAAACCACGTTACGCTGAACCTTTACGCCGCTTACGTCATCGCGGGGCTTTCGGAAAAATATACGTGGGCCAAGGCCTACCTCCCGGCGGTGAAGACGTGGCTTACGATGGCTGAGAAAAATCGCAATGCACTTACCCCACTTGGCCGCGCCTACGCGGCGCGCGCGTACTACCACGTGGGGAACCTCCCGAAGGCGACGCAGCACCTCGACCATCTTCTGGCGGCGGCGGACGACGATCCGATTACCGGACTCGCCTGGAAAATCGAAGAGTTTGCGTGGACGTGGTACCGGGACGGTCTTGAAAAACATCTCTTCGTGCTACGCACGCTGATGAAGGTTCGCCCCGACGACAAAAAAAT
>JAYUBV010000310.1:0-5911 GCA_043740655.1 Pseudomonadota bacterium
GGCTCCGGAATCGAGAAGGGAAGGGGATCGATCTTACCCGGAACGGGAGGAGTAGCGGAGCTGAGCGCCACACGCACCATCTCACTCCAATGCAACGGACGAACCTGCCGATGCTGATCCGGCGCGTTGCCTTCAGCGATCGCGCGTAGAAAATCGTTGAACTGGACGGTAATGGCGTCGGAGGGAAGCGATCCCGCGATTCCGGATTTCATCTCATGGTAAATTCCCTTTTTGAAATCGACGAAGAGCTGTTTACCGTCACCTTCGATGGACAGCACCCGGCTCAACTCGGAAGCTTGGTAGCTGGCGGCGATGGAGGCAGTGATGCCGCCGAAAAACTGAAACTCGGCCGCCAATGTGCCGTCCACGTTTTCAAACGCTTCCACATGAACGGGATCCGCCGTGATGAGCTGCCCGGCGATATCGATATCGTGAATCATCAGATCGGCGATAATGTCTGCCGATTGATCGCGCGGCCTCGATGTGGAAAACCGTTGCGCGCGAATGCGAGTAATCCCGGTCGGCATCAGTTCGACCGGAATGGAGAGCAAGCGAGCCCTCTCTAAAAACCCAACTTTAACGACGAGACCTTTTTCTTCGGCCAGACGGAAAAGGCGCATCGCCGTGTCCACGGAGCCAGTAGCGGGCTTTTCTAAAAGCAGGTGAACGCCGGCACTCAAAACCCTCGAGCCGACGGCAAAGTGGGAAGCGGTACTGGTGGACACCACGACGGCGTCGGACTCAAAAAGCAGCTCGTCTAGATCGGTGTAGATGCGCGCGCCGATTTGGCTGGCCGACGACGTGGCCGCGGCCTCTGACACGTCGAACACGCCGCTAACGGCCGCGTCAGTTCGCTCAGCTAAACGACTTAAATGCAGGCGCCCCATTTTGCCGGCGCCGATAATTCCGATGCGGATCTTGGCGTGATTCAACGGACGATTCCCAACTTCGAACTTTGCACGAATTTGAGAAACAGCTGCGCTTCGGGAAGATCGCCGAACTCCATGGTGACGCGCTCGATAGCTTTGGAGACGGTTTCTTTGCGCACATAAAAGACGCGGAAAATTTGGCGGATCTTGAGGATCGTTTCTTCTGAAAATCCAGCGCGGCGCAAGCCGATGACATTGACGCCAATCACTTTCAACGGAGCATCCCGCCCGATGACGAACGGAGGACAGTCGTGGTTAAAACCACTGGCACCACCGATGTAGCAGTACGAGCCGATGCGAACGAACTGCGCCACCACCGTGGTGCCGCCCAAAAAGGTTCCATCGCCAACTTCCACGTGGCCCGCGCACTGAACGGAGTTGGCCATGATGACCCGTTTTCCGATAATGCAGTCGTGAGCAACGTGGCAGTACGCCATGATGAAGCTCCCGTCGCCGATCTTGGTGGTGCCAATCCCCAGTGTAGTACCCCGGTGAACGGTAACATTCTCCCGGAGCGTAACGTCGTTTCCGATCTCGACCGTGGTCGGTTCGCCCTTGTACTTCAGGTGCTGTGGTTCCGCACCAACACAGACGAACGGATAAATCTTGGCCCGATCGCCAATTCTAGTGAAGCTTCGAATTACCGCATGGGATTGGATTTCGCAGTTATCGCCGATGGTGACGTCGGCTTCGATGACCGTAAACGGTCCAATCTTGGTGCCCGCACCTATTTTAGCGGCAGGATGAATGACGGCGGACGGGTGGATCAGCGGTTCATTCATGAAGCCGACCCCTCTTCGGATGAGACTCCTACATGCTTTTCCAAACGCGCGAGCCGTTTAAACACATCACCCAATTTCCGAACGTTGAGGTGATTGCGGAAAAATTCTTTTACGGGCACGGGCGGATTGCCGGTGTAGCCTTTGCCCTCGAGGATGTCGGCGGTCGTGCAGGAGGCCATCCCGAGCTGCGTACCGGCCGCGATATCAACGCTATCGCCGATCATGGCACCGCCGCCGAGAACCACGCCGTCACCAAATTTGGCTGAACCGCCGATTCCCACGCAACCGCAGAGAATATTGGATCGGCCGAGCTGCACGTTGTGACCAACCTGAACCAGGTTGTCGATTTTAGTACCGCGGCCAATGACGGTTTCACCGAGCGTCGCGCGATCCACCGCGCTGTTGGCGCCGATGCGCACGTCATCTTCGACGACGACGGTACCGATTTGCGGAAGTTCCACGAGGCCGCCCGCCGCCCGCGAAGGGAAATAACCGAAACCCGATGAGCCAACGACGGTGCCCGGATAAATTTTTACGCGATTACCAATGCGAATCGATTCGAGAAGCGTGACGTGCGGGAAAATCTCGCAATCGTCACCAATGGTGGTGCGGGTACCCACATACGAATAGGCCCCAATCGTGGTGTTCTTCCCAATCACGGCCCCAGCCTCGATGACGGCAAAGGGGGCTACCACAACCGAAGGATCCAATTTCGCGTAAGGGCTGACCACCGCTTTGTCGGAAACGCCGGTGCCGAGCACGCGAATGGAAAATTGCGAGGCTACTTTGGCAAACGCCAGCTTGGGTTCCGCTACCGCCAAAAAAGTAATGCCCTTTTGTTCGCGAACCAGACTTGGACTGCAGAAAACTACACCGCCCGAAGCCGCCTTGACTCGGCTTGTCATGGACGCGTCAGAAAAGAACGAAAGGACCCCGGCGGACAGCTCGTCCAAAGTACCCAGTTTCGAGACCTCGGCTTCCGGATTTCCGGTGAGGAGGGCTCCGCTGATCCGCGATAACTCTTGTGCGGAAAGGGGCTCGAGGAGTTCGACCATGGCGCCACCTTATAGAACAAGGATTTCAAAGTAAATGCTCGGAGGCTGCGGTATCATGAAGATTCCCCCCCCTTTTTATGAGCCGTCAAAACTCGTTTCAGCTGTTAAAAAGAAACCCTGTCTTTCGAAACTTCCTCACCGCGTCAACAATCTCGATGCTGGGCAGCAGCATTTTTGATCTTTCGATGCCGCTTTACGTATTCGCACGCACCCAATCCGCCGTAGCCCTCTCGCTAACGCACGTCGCATTAAGCTTGCCTTACTTTTTGATGGCCCCCTTCACGGGGTACTGGGCCGACCACTTTGATAAGCGACGTGTAATGCTGGTGACCGACATTGGCCAGGTTCTGTGCCTGATGTTTTTGCTGTGCTACGACCTGTTTGCGATGACCCATCTGTGGCCGGTTTTGGTGGGAATCTTCGCCATCAAGTCCCTGATGATCCTTTTCGAGACGGTGACTACCTTTCAGCTGATTCCCGGATTGGTGAAATCCAACGATCTGGCCCGCGCTAACGCGTGGTTTCTCTCCATGCTACGTTTTATTCAGGTCGTAGGCCCCTTGCTAGGCGGAGCGATGATGGGAGCGTTCGGCGTGCGCGGCTGCATCGTGGTGAATCTGGTTAGCTTTGCGGCGACCCTGCATTTCGTCACTAAAACGAAAAACCTGGCGGATTTGCTGGGCGAGCCCAGCGTTAGGAAGCGTCATGCCTCATTCGCTAAGGGCGTGTCGATCAGCTTCGTAGAAAGCGTGCGGTACATTTGGAACTCAAAGGTCTTTAAAGTTTTCATTCCCCTGATGTTCCTCTGGAACCTATCGCCGCTGATCCCCAACACGACCTCGATCACGTATTACTTTACGGCGACGAACGGACTAACCGCCGCCGAGTACGGGTCGGTCGTCAGCATGATCGGCCTGTTCGGCATGGTGGGCTACCTATTTTCGAACTACTTATTCGATCGCCTGGAGTTCGGTACTGCCTTCTACGCGGCGGCGATTTGGCAGGCGGTACTGGGTTCGGTCGCACTGCTATTTTTTCCGCATCCGCTACTGCTCGCGGTCGTGTTTGCCGTCTCGCGCTCGGGTAGCTCAGTGTTGAACATGGGCACCTTCCTGATACGCCAGACCCACGTTCCCAAAGATAAAATGGGCGGAGTCAATGCGTGCCTGCGCATGTTCTTCATGTCGGCGGCGCCGTTCTCTTCACTACTGCAGGGTTACCTGATCGAAACGGTCGGCGTATTGCCCTGCCTCATCCTAGGGGGAGTCTGTTTGTGGGGAGTCGTCTACTACGCGCGGGATCTCACGCGCGCCCTCGCCAAAAAGGCGGCCGAACGGCTTCATCAAGAAGCGGCGCAGGCCGCTTAACTCGGGTCCCCTACTCTTCGCCCTTCTCTTTCGACGGCGGGTTTTTGTCGGACGGGGTCGCATCGTCCTCAAAGCGGTAACGCTCAGTTGCCCAATTTCCCAAATCAATTTGGCGACAACGTTCGGAGCAAAACGGCCGGTGCGGATTGTTATTCCATTCGGCTTCATTTCGGCAGCGCGGACAGCTAACTTTCAAAGGTTTGCTCACTCAACCCACTTTGCGGAGATCGGCGTCGGCTAGCGGTTTGAGACTTTGGTACAGCTTCAAAAACCGGCTTCCGATAACTTTCCAGGACAAGTCCGTCTCCACGTATTCCCTGGCTTGGCGGATACGCTCGCGGTCGGGAGGAAATTTCTCCAGACCGTGAAGAGTTCGTACCAAAGCCGGGCGATCTCCCAAAGCAAAAAAATATGGACCAAAAAAGGGTTCGAGATACTCGTAGCTGCCGCTCTCAATGGGAACCACCGCCACCGTTTCGGCCAGCGCCGCTTCGAACGGGACTCGCCCAAACGCCTCTTCCACCGACGGATAAATCACCGCGCGGGCGTTGCGGATGCGATCCCACTTGTCGCCACCGTACGCCGGCGGCACGAACTCGACCTCAGGCGTCACGCCCAGCTCCCGCGCCAGAGCCCGCACGGAGTCGCCGTAGCCGTGCTCTTCCGGCCCCATCAGTACGAGTTTGAGTTTACCGCCGTCGGCGCGATACTCCGCAAAAGCCCGTACGAGAAAATCTACGTTCTTTCGCGACTCAATCCTTCCCACGAACAGAAAGAAATCCTTCGAGGGCGAAGCGTCCGTTGGGTCAAGGGCCGTGAAACCGTTCGGTATCACGCGCACGCGATCTTGACGAAGGTGATACGGCTTCCACTGTTTAGTCTCAAATTCGCTAAGGGCGACGACGATGGCCGCCTTTCTTACCATCCGGTAACCGAGCACGTAATTGAAAAGGCGCTTGATGGTTTTTTTTCGGTGGCCGAGCCACAACATGCCACGCGGATGCACGAGGTAAGGGATCCGCAGCCGCTCGCACAGTAACGACAGCATCAAATTTTCCCATCTCCAGTGGCCGTTTAGGTGAACGAGATCGCTGGACGAGATTTCGGCGAAAAGCCGATTTTTCTTCAACAGGAGCGCAAAAATTGTCTCCGCGGGGGTAAAGGACAAAGCCTCTTTACCAGCGACTTTCGTGGAAAAGCCCTGATCGAGACGGCTCGACGGGCAGGCCAGGCGAACTTCAGAGTGGGGGGAAAGTGCTGCTACTAGGCTAGCTTCCGACAGCGGGGCACCGCCGTATTCGTAACGCAGTCCTGAGCTAACGAAGAGGATCTTCACCGTTCAATTATATCCCGGAAGCACGCGGCGTTTACCAACGGTATTCGGTTAGAGCCGGGCCCGGTGCTTGCACCGATCCCTGGCATCATGTGGCCGTTGAGGAATGTTGTAGTTGGGTTGCTTTTAGGACTAGTGCTGGTGGGCTGCGGAACGCGGCGCAACGCGTGGCCCGCTCACGTTGCTTCGTTGGATGGTTTCTCCAACGAGGAGGAGCAGGAAGTTCGCGCCTCCATCGCCAAGCTAAACGCCGAGTCGGACAAGCCGCTCCTCGTAATCTCGGGCGAAGCGCCTCTTAATGCCTACCCAGTGCACATCGAGCGTCACGAGCCCTGGGCGAATGAGCCCCTCACCGCCGGCCTCACCACTCGCACCGACGACGTTTGCTCCGTAGCCCTGTCGACCGAGCTCTTCAAATCCACGCGAGCGGGTTACGTGGACTCGG
>JAYUBV010000311.1:0-1729 GCA_043740655.1 Pseudomonadota bacterium
CCTTTAGCCCCGCGGTGCCCACGGAATGGTAATTCTCTAGCGGTTTAAAACCCGCGTTTACGAAGTAGTCCACGTACTCCGGAGGATTCTGCGGTTCCCACGCGAATGCCTGAGAATCTTGGTCCGTGCGTAAGCGGTAGGAGAACCACGTGTTGAGGTTCATCGGCCCCACTACCTGCACCATTTTACGATCGGTGAGCCAATTGGCCGCCGTGTTGAGCAACAATTGGGCGGTCTCCGCCCCTTGGGGGTGGGCCACGTCACTTTCAAAAAATCCGATTACGCCTACGCCGGCCGCGGTGAGGTTGGCCCCAATACGGCCGATGGGGTGCCCTGCGCCAGTGGTTCCCTCGTAGGCCACCCAAAACTCCGAGGCCTGCGAGGGGGCTTTCGCCAAAAACTCTTTCCACAGGGCGCCGGGGAGTAGACCCACCCGGGCGTTGCCGGTACGCACGCGTTCGGGCAGGGCGCAGAAGTGGTCGATCCAGTCCGCGGTATTTTGGGATTTGGCGATTAGTAACGGCATTGGTCTACGACAGCATGCGTTTCCAGAACGACGGGCTCTGGCTCTTCACGCGATCGATGCGGGCGCGGTGACGGGCGTCGCGTACGATGCGGGTGCCGTGGACTTCCGCCACTTCGGGAAAACTCTCGCGAATAATAGGGCCGCGTACGCGGTGCTTTTCGGTGAATACTTTAAGCCGTTCGCCTGAGACCACGAACGCCTTCGACGATCCTAGCCGTTGGTAAATCTTTTGCTCCAGGTCGAAGTGTGCGGTGGGCTGGCTCTCTCGTCCGCGGTACCACCATTCGCCGTCGACGACCTCCACGCGATCGCCCATGCGGTGCCACGTGCGTCCCTGCTCGTCGGTCCGTTTGTGGCGGCGGTTCTCTTCCTCGTTAGCCAAATACTTCGGACATACATGCGGTCCGGTGACCCATACCGTGTCGGGAGAAAAGTCGGCGGTGATCTCGGTAATGGGCTTACCGAGGTAAAGCGTTTGGAAGTAACCGCGTGCGCGGCTCTTCTTCACCGCTTCGCGGGCGTCGCCCAGCGCCACGGGTTCGACTTCCGTGCTGCCGTATAGGTGATGGAAGTCGGCTTCGGGCCAGATCGAAAATGCTTTCTCAAAGATGGCGCAATCGGTCAGCGCGCCGCCCACGTGAATGGACTGTAGTCGCTTAAAATACTGCCCTTGCATCAGCTTCAATAGGAATGCCGGACCGCAGGTGAGGGTTTCGGGCTGCCATTCCGGCTTGAGCTGGTCCGCCATCTTTAGGTGCTGGGGTTTCCACTTGGCCGGAATGATCACGGAGCCGCGACCGGAGGCCAAATTCGAAAGCGCGAAGTTAGCGAAGATGCAAAGGTCGGGGCCACGGTGTTTTTCGGCGTCCTGAGCTTTGGACAGGACCAGGTGCTGTTGCTCTAAATATTCGTGGTGACGAACCATCCCCTTGGGCATGCCCGTGGTTCCCGAAGTAAAGGTGATGATGCCAGCCTGGCTCGGGGCCACGTCGACGCATTCTAGGTCGAGGGGATTTCCGAGGCGGGCCGACTTCGAGTCGAGCCACAGCGGAATCTGACGCACGGCCTTAACGCGCGAACCCCAAATTTTGCCGAACGTGTTGGTAATGAACGCTTTGGGACGGATGAACCGCACAACCGGATCGATACGCGCCACGGGCATCCAGGGTTCCACCAGCACTACGCCGATTCCCGAGGCCATTA